>JBNJGP010000005.1:4141-23747 GCA_051747805.1 Candidatus Muiribacteriota bacterium | reverse complement strand
ATCTCAAGATATTATTGAAAAAATTGAAACCGGGGAATATAGCGATGAAAATAAGGCATGGAAAATATATGAATATAAACTTCGTTCATGGGCTTTAGAAAACGGTTATGAAGAAGATGATGTTGATTCACTGATGCAAGCTCAAAATGTCGAATACAACAAAATTTCTGAAGCAGCAAACTCTGGTAATTTAGCAGGACTTGAAAATAAAGAAGAAGTTAAAACCGCATTAAATCAAATGGTAAATAACTCTCAGATTTCTGCAAAAATTAATAATATCATAAATGAAATTTTAAGGTTTAAAAGAAGAATGACTGTTATTTCTAATGAGTTTGATCTTGATATTAATTTAGAAAAAATTAATAACGAAGTTGATATGTTCGTAAACACCGTTAAACAAAATGATTTTGAAAATGCTGATCAAGCTGAAGCTTATATGGATATGACTGGTTTTAAACTTAATAAAACAGTTAATGTAAAACTAGGCGAAATGCTTCTTTTAATGAATGAACGTGATGATTTTTCTTTAGAATCATTCATGGGCAATATTGAAACAGTTTTTACAACAATTGAAACAGGTCTTGAAGAAGAAGTAAGCGGTGACGAAAACCTTTCTATTTTTGCCGATTATTCTTATGATGATTTTGAACTCCATAGAATTATGGAAGTAGTTGAAAATTATCTTGATAAAAATGAAGCGGAAATGTCAGAGAAACTTCTTCTTGTAAAACAATTATACACTTTAGTAACAAATATGTTTATCAATGGTGTTGATGATTTAAATTATACCTGGAATGATAGTCAAGTTGAAGCAATGGGTAAGCTTTTAAGTTCTGTAATGATACTTGACATTGATAAACCTCTTCCTACCATGGATCCAGCTGGGGAACTTTTTGATACCCGTGGTCGTTTAAAGCAGAAAAATTCAGTTTTTGAACATAACGCTGAAACTTTTCCATATGAAATTGTCGATCCATCAACAGGTTATAAAATAGCTCATGTAAGACTCTCGACAGAAGACGACGAAAGTGCACAGTTTAATGGGCTTCCAGAAAAAAATATAAAATTCTGGGATAATACTACAGATACAGATAAAACAATAACTAAAAATGAATTTGAAACGGATTATTTAGACACAGAAACATGGTTTTTTCAGTACAGGGAAGGTGACGATAATATACGAGCTATTGAAGCTTTATCTGAAGAAAAAATAGTTAATTATTTAAACGCGGAAGCTGAATTTGAAGGAATTATGAAACCTCCTGTTGGGGCTGATGAAGATATTTCTAAATTTGAAACTGAACCTCTTTTAATGGTGCTTGGTCATGCCTGGGATGATACTTCAGAATATGATTCTGATAAATTCATGGGCGATCCTATAAATATGATTAAAGGTAAAATTGCTTTCAATCCTGTTCATAAAAAATGGTTTATTGTTAATACTAAATTTGATTCTTCAGATGATACACCAGATTTCACCTCTCCGAAAGGCGACAATGAATACTGGCTTTTTGATTTTTCAAATGCGAGAACATGGGATATACAAAATGACGAAGAAATTCCATTTAATCCAAATGAAATTGATAATATATCAAGTAATATTTTTGAATTTCACGGAAATTTAATTTTTGAAAAAGAAGATAATAATATGAAATATTATCGGGCTCAAATTCATTGGATTGAGCAGCCATTTGACTTTAATGATGGAAATTCTACTATATTTCAATTTGTTTCAACTGGTATTTTAGATTACAGCCATCAGGATACGGATACGGGTAAGGATTATTATGTTTTAAGAGATATGGATGGCATGGGAATGCCAATTGCATATATTGGTTTTGATGATACTTACAGTGAAAATAATACCGTAGCTTTAGTAACTTGGCTTGATGATAAAAAAAACAAACTTGTTACAGTTGGTAATCCTAACAGCGAAACCAATTCTGTTGATGCTGTATGGTCAGAGGAACTTGGTCAACCTTTGGTTATGGTTGATGATTCCTGGCCAAATACAGATGATACTTCTTTTAATGAATATTTAAAAGAAGAAGAAGGTTTTTTCTTTGCTGATTCTTTTGATTACAGAGATATCAAGTTTTCAAGAAATGACAATGGTGATTTCGTAATCAGTGAATATAAACTTTCAGATGAAGATGTTTATGCAGATGCATATAATACTGATAATAAGTTAATGTATGTTAAGTACGACAAAAACAATTATGATTTAAAACTTGTTCTTGATCAGATTAACACTGAAGAAATAACTATTACAAAAATACACGCTGTTAGAAATTATATTGGATCTACTACAATTGATGGGGAACTTTATGATGAATATGTTGTTGAGTTATTTGGTTATGATATGTCAGCTGGCGGTGAAATTTTAGTAAATGGGTCTTCGGCGGCTGACGCATTAGACATTGTTGTTTACGAAGATTATCTTGGCGACCTTTATAACTGGTCTTTTAATGACTGGGAAGTTAATGTTAATTTAAGTGATAATTCTGGTCCTGTTAATGATTCTAATGTAAAAGTCTTGGTAAACGAGGCTAGGGAAATTATTTTCCAGGTTACTAAAGAAGATGGCTCCATATGGGAAGATCGTTTTCAATTTAATTACTGGGAATTTGAGAAAAAACTTGTTCTTGGTGGATTAAATCATGGAATAGGAACAGAAAATTATAAATCAACCTGGCTTGATTTAGAGCTAATTGATTTTACTAAGCTTTCAGAATATCCTGCAAATCCTGGAGTAGATGATTATGAAATTAAAGCTTCTAAAACAGAATATTTTGGAGATAACAAAGTTGATTTCACCGTAAAACCATATACTTTTGGTACAAATGAAGCTGGATTTATTTTAGAGGGAGTTTCATCAGAAACCGAAACACAACTTTTTGAGCTTGATATCACTTTATGCAGCAGTGAACCAAAAGGTCTATTTATGATGAAATATAATACTGACGCTGATACCCCGTTTAATAGTTTCTTCAGTGAAATTTTATCTGTTGAGTCATTGAGTAATGAATAAAATAAATTAATTCTTTAATTTAAAATTTAAAAGAGGCTTTGAAAAAAGCCTCTTTTTTTATTTAAATGCTTGATGCCGTGGTTAGTGGTAAATTTTGAATATAACCCCTCTTCTTTTACTTCAAAATAGTTAAATCCCGATAGAAAATATAGGAACAGTTATTGTTCAATTATATTGAACAAGTAAATGTTTACTTTGTAAACAAGTAAAATCATCTTACGATGATAGTAAAGTTGATTATCATCAACAGTGAAGTCAGCTGAAGCTGACAGTTTAAAACTTAGTAAGAGGACAATAAATTGTCCGTGAGAGGAACTAAAGTTCCGTAAAGAGTTCGCTAAGCTAACGAGTAGAGGCTGACAAAGTCAGCGAAAATAGCAACCTGTGGTTGCGTTTAAATCATTTGCTCCTAACGCAAAGCAAAGCTTGCTCTAAACGCGAGTGAAACGAGTTCTACACGTGCTATAAGCACTCTTTTCGCTGCTGAAAGAGCTCTACATTATTACTTGGTCGAAGACCATTTACTATCACTGATAGGTGATTTTACTTATTTGTTGAAAACAAACAATAACTGCTTTTAAGAGAGGGAGGGTACAAAATGAAAAAAATAATTAAAATTGCTTTACTATTAACTGCAGCTTTATTTCTTACAGGATGTCTAGACGAGGAAATGGGGCTTAATCTTTTTAAAACCAATTTTTCAGGCACTTTTGTAACAGAGGAAAATTTTAATAATTCTCCTCTGCATTATTCATCCAGTCAAAATAATTTATTATCAATGGACAAAATAAATAGTATTAATATTCACGTTGGAGACTTTAAAATCCCTGTTAAACCTGAAAATTTTAACTCTGAAACCGGAGAATTTGAGGCAGAAGCTGGTTTTAATTATTCGGATCTTGAACTTGTTTCAATAGGTGATAAATCCCTTGCAGAAGTTTTAATTGGTGGTAATAAATTTAATCTTAGTGAAATTGACCTTGATGATAATTTAACCAGTCAACTAATTAGAGTGGAGATGTTTGATGATAAAAATCGTGCACTCGGCAATATTGTACTGCCTCCTGGGCTAATAAAACCGGCAGCAACGGAGTTTCCAGATATTGTATTAATTGATGCGGAAAACGAGATAGAATATTTTTTCATTGATGAAAGCGGTAATAATATTCTCGGAGAAAATAAAAAAGTCAAAGCTGTAAATAATCTCAGCTCTGTAAAGCATGATATTGATTTTATTATGAAAAATGAAAATTTATATCAGAATATGGGTGTTGTTAATTTTGCAAAGTGAAAATTCATATAATACTATACCCTGTATTTAATACTTGAGGTCCGTTTGCAAGTGAATGACCACATCTACCATAAGCTGCCGCAACGACTATTCCATTACCCCGGGTTATAGCAAGTTTAAAACCGCCTCCCAATCCAGGATTTATGAGATTAATCTGTGCATATACATCTTTAACTGCATTAGAAACCGCTATTTTTTCTCTAGGGTCCTCATTTATAACGTTTCTTGCTATTGCGGCAACAATGGAAGATTCGCGCATTTTAACCGCGAGCTTCTCTGCATTTGCACCAACCTGTGTTGTGGCACATGGAAGCGAATACTGCTGACATCTTTCGAGCCAGTATTCTTCCCTTTCCCTGTCTTCAGTCATTGCAAGATAAATAGTAAGTCTTTCCTGTGAAAGTCTTGGCTGTGTTTTTTTACTATTAATTGCCATATCCTTAACTATATCAGTTTCTGTAATTAATCCTGCAAGTTGTCCCTCTGTGTCCACAACCGGCAGAGATAACATATTATTTTCAAGTAAAGTCGCTGCAGCCTCCTGAACAGTATCGCCCTCTTTAACAGTTATAAAATCTCTGTCCATTATTGCAGAGGCTGTTTCGCTTAAATCAAGTGTTTTTATAATTTCATTGTTTGTAACAATTCCCTTTATTGAACCTTTTTCTGTTACAACCACTGTTTTCACATTATACATCATCATTTTTTTTCTTATTTCTGAAGCTTTTTCTTTTTTATTAATTTTTATTACATTTTTCATCATTATATCTTTTACTATCATTATTGTTACCCCTCAAAATTTTATAATTTTTATAAATTATAATAATTATTAACACATACTTTCTTTTTTTTCAACATTATAAGAAATAGCTTTAAAAAATACCGATAACTGAAGAAAATTTAAATAATATCTATAAAAATTATTTTACCGGCATTTGTCTGAACAATATTTTCTACTTTTCCCTGTTTAGTTTCACCAATAAATTTTTTGGCATTATGGGCAACTATCATAGTTCCGTCCTCAAGATAACCTACAGCCTGATTATTGTCCCTGCCCTTTTTAATAAGTTTTATTGTTAAATAATCTCCATAACTAATAGAAGGTTTTAACGCCTCCTCAAAATCTTTTAAAAAAACTGTCTTTATACCAATTACTTTAGATTTTTTTATAAGATTAAAGTCATTTGTGAATAAAATATAACCATATTTTTGAGCAATTTCTATTAATTTATTATCAAATGTTTTGTCCTGTTGAATTTCACTATCAGAAATTACTATCACAAGATTTTTTTTCTTTAATTTTTCAAGTATTTCAAGCGCTTTTCTGCCTTTTTTTCTTTTAATCTCATCTTTATTATCAGCAAGTATCTGAAGCTCTTCAAGTATAAAATCAGGAACTATCAGTTTTGCATTAAATAGTTTTAACTTTGCAATTTTCTCGATTCTTCCGTCAATAAGCAAATTTGAGTCAACAATAATACCCTTTTCTACACTGCTTGCTGTTTTAAATTTTTCGGCAAACTTCACACCGGCAACGGCAAAAACAATATTAAAAAATAACGGTATTAAAAGCTTTAAATAAACAAAAAGTGGTCGGTTTTCAATATTTATGGTAAAAATATAAACTGGAATTAATATAAGATTTGCAAAAGCAATTCCTGCTGTTAAACCTGTCAGCTGGGGAATGAATTTTTCAGGCTCTATATGTGATAATGTCCTTTTTATAATCTGATTAATAAATAATGCAACAAATACGCCTATTAAATACCCTGAGCTTCCAAAAAAAAGTGAAAGCCATAACATGGTGTTCTGGGGAAACAATTCCATAAAAAAAGGACTGTTGCTATAATAGTTGGCTATAGTGAAACCGGTTATTGTTCCAATAAAAACCATTGCAAAATGAATAAATTGATACATTAATTAATTTCCTCCATAATTATAAACAAACCTGAAATAATTCCGACTTAGCTCAAGCCCCACTAAATCGGCAACTTTATCGTAATCCCCTTTTTCAAATCTACCAAATTCAAAAAACAGCCTGTTTTTTTCATACTTTATCCCATAAGAACTAATATCTCCATTATAATCAAATACTATAGAATATTCTTTATTTATTTGATGTCTGTAATTTGCTGTAAAAAAGGTTCTATCAACATAATTTTTAGACTTAAGGTCCACATCTCCACTATCAATATGTTTAAGCAAAAGAGGGTAATTAAATCCTCCAAAACGCGACCATGCCTGTATATCCCGGGTTCCGCCGTTGAAGTTAAACCCAACTCCAATATTTTTAAAATATAAAATTACCGAATCAAAAAAATCGTTTTTTCTGGAGTTTAAGTAATAAAGCATAAAATCTGAATAGTCAACAGGTTGATATTTAAGCTCAAAAGAAGAAGATATGTAATCAAGGTTTTTTTCGCTGCTTGTAAAATTTCTATATTTAAGCGAAACTTGATGTTTATTATCTAATAAAAAACTTTCCTCTAAGGCCGTCATTTTTAAGTTATAATTTTTCCCCTGAGATTTATATGTTCTTGTCTGAAATTCAATCGTGGAATTTTCAGCATATCCTGGGGTGTTGACAAAATCTAATGAAAAAGACCACAGAACCAAGAATAAAAGAAATAACAATGTAAATATTTTCATATGAGGATTATATCATGGTTTTTTTAAGATTTAAAGTTTATTTACCTTAAAAATCCTCCGAAATACTGTCTATACAGCATACCAAAAAGATAATTACCACCACCCTTCTGAGATAATCTAATATCCACAGTATGGGGAGTATATTTATAAAGTGAATAAGATGCCTCATTTTCGACAGTTAAATTGGCACTGTTATAGTTAACCCGCATAGAAATACTATTATTAGAAACATTTCTATTTAAGCCATCATCATACCAGTGTCTGAAAACTTTAACTGCGGAAGCCAGCTGTTTTTCAAGCCCCTTAAACTTCTGATTTTTTGTACCATCATCATAACAGCCTACCCCAAGTGCCCAGTCAAGCTGAGACTGAGAAGCCGATGATCTTGAAATGAGACTATGCTCTTTTTGTATAGTAGCAAGTATAACTTTAGGATTTATATTGTACTCACTACAAACGGCATAAATAATTGTTGACGGAAACTGCCCCCTGTATTTATTTTTCAATACACTTCCTTTTGTTTCAAGAAAAGCCTGTATAGCCTCGGGACTGATTGCATCAGCATCGGTAAACTCAAAGTTTTCCATTAAATTTGAAAAAACAATATCAACTGAAATATTTCCAGATACTTGCTGCTGACCACTGCTTTGAACATTTTCATCAGGTTCTGCAACAATATTTGATTCATACTCATCAGGCTCTTCTGTGATTGAAATTAATTTTTCTTCATCTATTTCAGGAGCGTCAAGTTTTTCATAATCTTCTATAAATATATTATTAATTATTACATAAAGAATATAATATTTTTCCATCATATCATCGCTTTCTAAAAATTCTATAAGTTTTTCAACTGTAAAATAGAGATAGGAAAAATATTTATGCAGTGTTTCTGCTGCTTCAGGTTCAATAATATTCTGTTCTGATTCAAGAAACCTTAAAACAACGTCCACGACATTTCCCAGAGCAATTAAATCACCTTTATTGACATTATCAAGTATAAACTCGGTTATTGAGTTTATTGTATTTTCTGCAGCATTTTCAATTTCATCGGCTATTTCTGTTCCGATATTTTCAAATTCATGTAAGGACTCTACATACTCTCTTTCCTCATCCTCGGTTAAGGGTTTATCCGGGTTATTTCTAATTTGATTTTCAATAACTTTTACCCTCGAAAAGTGATTAATATAATTTTCAAGCATAGGTACTACTTCTGGATTACGATTATTATTACTTTTATTTTTATAATCTGAATATTCCGAATTAGAATAACTCTGTGTATCCTGAGTAGCGTTAACAGATGATGAATTATTACTGCCGTTATTTGTCTCGAAACTATTTACAGAACTTTTATCTGAATTATCGTCTGTGTCTTCTATGTTCTCATTTTTGCTGTTTATAACATCCCTGACATCTTTAATAAGTTCATCTTCATGCTCAAATGGTTTTTCTTCAAAAACAGGCATCATGCCAGTTTTAGGTGTAATACTCTTTTCTGAAGAAATAATATGTCTGAATTCTTCCGCAACATAATTTTTTTCTTCACTTCCCAGTTGAAGAGAACCAGAAAAGTTTCTGGAGTTTGAATATGTAAAAGTCAAAGATAGAATTAATATTAATATAATAACATGCTTTTTATTCATTATATTTTCTCCTTATAATTATTATTCTTACGTTAATTTTAATTTAAAAGTCCCATTTTTTCAAGGAGTTTTTAAATTGTGTGATTTTTTTATTAATGTTTTGATTACTTGACTATTTTTATTATTTACGTTTATTATTATTTTATGAATAATTTAAATCCTAATCAAATCGAACCAACTAATATTGTTTCAGAATTTTTTTCTGAAAATATTAACTATTTTGATCTTGCCGGATGTGACCTAAATAATTTATTTGAGAAACTGAACAACCCAAAACATAAGGCAAATTTATCACTTGGCATCCCAGGCATAGAACATGTTGAACAAAACAGAAACTATATCAAGCTCGAACAATCCTCTCTTGTAGGGGCTAAAATTGTTAAGTTTGAAAAAGGTTCTGAAAAAGAAGAAAATTTTAAAAAGCTTGTTAAAGCAAGATTTTATATTTTCGAAAACTTTATTGCAGCATTAGGTGATGCTGCCGCTATAAAGAATTCAAGGGTTTTTTTAAGTGAACTTCTGACTGTTGAAATAGAACCACTAATTCCTGTTGAATCTGTAATGCTTGACCTTAAAGAACGCTTTATAACTATTGAATCTGTAACCTGTGAAAGAATCAGACATTCAAATATTAAAAAAATAACAGTTTATGGCAAAGCAAGTGACATTGCCGATTTTGATATAAATTTTGACGGATATGATATTGCCGCTATTACAGGAAAATTAAATACTGGTCTTGATGAAAGAAGAATTAAAATATCTAAAAACGGGAAAATAAATTTTTATAAACATAAAGATATTCCTATTTATATTGAGCATTTAAAATTCGGCTTTAAACTTCTTACAACTGGATGAAAATTTTAATTATTTCACCATTTATTCCAAATGAAAAATCAGGCGGAAGTGGTATTAAACTTTTATTTACAGTTAAAACTTTAAAAAAAGTTTGTTCTGATATTACTTTAATCTCATTTTTTAATACTGAAGAGGAATTATCTACTTTAAAAAAAGAGACCGAAAGTTTGAATATTAATTGTATCCCATTTCAAAAAGATTTTAAATTTTCTTTTTTCAAGTTTCTTTTTAAAAAAAAGTATTCTTATATTAACAGGTTTTACTCAAATAAAATTAAACAGTTTTTAATTAAACATAAAAAAAAATATGATTTCTTCTATCTGGATACTGTATTTTCTGCAAATTATATTAAATATCTAAATAAAGATAATTTAATTGTTGATTTCCATAATTTTCATTCAGATATTTTAAAGGAAAGAATTATATTAAATAAATTTAACCTGATTTTTAAACTTTTTGTTTATTCTCAATATAAAAAAATGCTGAAATTTGAAAAAAAAATACTTCAGAGTGATAAAATAAAAAAAATTGTAACTGGAAGGCCAAAGCATTTTTTTAATTTAAAACAAACCCAGGAAATTATTCCCATGCTTGATATTCCAGAAAAAAAATCAGCAAAATCATTTGATTTAATACTTTTTACAGGAAACTTTGAATGGTATCCAAATATAAAGGCTCTGGATTATGTTATTAACATTGCCAGAAGGATGCCTGATTTTAAATTTATTGTAGCGGGTAAAAATATAAAAAAAGTAAAATTAAAAAAAAGTAAAAATGTTGAGTTAATAAATAATCCAGAGAATCTTGATAATCTTTTTAATAAAGCAAAATATTTTATCTGTCCTGTCAGCTGCGGCTCTGGAATAAACATAAAAATAATTCAGGCTCTTGCAGCAGGCTGTTTTGTTCTTGCCCACCCAGAAGCTGTAAGAAAAGTTTCTATTTTCAAAAAATATATTTTTTCATGTTCTTTTGCCGACGAATATGTAGATAAAATTTTGAATTTAAACCAAAAAAATTCCGGCAATTTTATTGATTTACAGGTCGATTTTTTAAAAAAAGTAAAACAGGATGAGCAGAACAAGTTGATTTTATCGACTGATATTATAACTTAATACTAATAGATTTTTAGATAAATGTTCGTTAATTACAAATGTACTTTCATTTCCAGGAAAATCTACGGGTGCAAAATTCCAGATTCCTTTTACATTTTTAGTCAATAATTTCAGGTAAACTTCTCTTGCCTCTTTTTCTGGAGTAGCAATTATGGCAATATCCACATGATTTTTTTCAAGGTATTTTTCCATTTCATTATAATTTCTAATATTTAAATTCTTTATTTTTTTTCCTATTTTTTTCCTGTCTCTATCAAATACTGCCTTAAGATGAAAATTCAACTTCTCAAAATATATATAACTTGAAAGTGCCCTGCCAATATTTCCGGCACCAACAATTATGAAAAATTTTGAAGAGTTGGTTGATAAAATATTCTGAATAGATTTTTTTAAATGAGAAATGTTATATCCATATCCGCTTTTTCCAAATTCACCAAAATAACTTAAATCCTTCCGTAAAAGAGTCGGCGATACAAGGGCCAGCTGTGATAATGTTTTTGAGTCCACCTTCTCTACTCCCTCATTTTCAAGATTAGTTAAATATCTTAAATATATGGCAAGTCTTTCAATTGTTTTTTTTGAAATAATCATAAAAAAAATGCTTCTCCCGTATCTTTTCTCTTGAAACAAAGGTATTGCCGTTTTCAGCCTCCAAGTATTATTTAAAGGGATTTAATCTGTCTCTGAAATTATCAATATTTATATTCAGTAACTCTCCAAGTCTCAAAACTTTCTGTATTTTATCAAAATCCAGCTCAGTCAGTCTGTTTTTCTTTTTTAACTCTTCTTTATTATCAACAAGCTCACATAATATACTGTAAACAACATTTTTTTCATGGTCATTATTTAAAAATAACCCAAACTCAATATTAAACTCAACTAATTTTATAATATTTTCTACTGTGTAATTATTTTTATTATCTTCAAATTCATTTATTAAAAAAAGAAGCTTCTTTTCTATTAAACTGGATATATCCTTTTTATCAATTTTAATATTAAATTTCCTGATTTCTTCAAATATTTCTTTGATTTCTTTATACACATCAAGTTTAAAATCATTTATATACTGTTTTGTTAAATAATAAAGCTTATCCTGAAGGGTAATTCTTGCCGGCAGTTGGAGTTCATCTGGTAGAACAAGTCCAGTCTGGGCAATTACCGCAATTATTGAATGGTTCTGATAGTAATTCTTTTCATACATTTTTTTAATTGAAGCTAATTTATCTTTCATTAAAGCTTTAATAAGAACTTCTCTTTCATCATAAAACAAATCGCATAAACCAAATATCTCTGTTTTTTCATCATCATATAAAAAGTTATCAATATTAGTCTCTTTTTCTGTTATATATGTTTTTATATCATGTTCTTCGTTAATACATGTCATAACAGATAATTTTTTTTCAAGGTCTATTTCCGGGTTATATAGCTTTATACGCGCATGCATTTTCTTTATATTATGCTCAAAACGAAAATCAGGTCCCTGTTCAATAGAAAGGTGCCTGTTAAAAAGCCTACAATTATTATAATTTTCAGTTATTGCAGCCTTTATTGCAAAGTGATTAGCAAAATGATTATCCCCAACAGCCGCTTTTTTAGCCATATTTTCCCAGATATATGCTCCATTTTTAAACTCTTTAATATTGCTGGCGGCCTGTTTTAGAATTAATTTAACATTTTTTTCCAGCTCTTCTTTTTTTCCAGGCTCAATATATTCAAGCAAGTCAAGAGCCCTTATAGCATATTTCATATTATGTACTGGTTCTATGCGTGAAATATCTCCAAAAAACCAGCCGCAGCTTGTAAACATAAACATTGAGTATTTTTGGATTTCCATTAATATCAAAATTTTATTTTTGTTCACGGCAGAAGGTACCTTTTTTAAAAACTCTTCTTTGCTGGAAGAACCGCATAATACTTCTACGTACTTATCTCTGAATTCCCATGGGTTCTCAACGTCTTTTAAATAAGAAATGTATATTTTATTTAACTCTTCCTGTAAATAATTAAAAGCATCTCTTAAAGGAGTTCGCCACTTCTGATTCCAGTCTTCTGGCGAATCTGTTGTGCACCCACAATTTTTGTACCATCTTGCAACACCATGAGAACAGCTCCAGGCCGTACCATAATCACCTTTTTTTAATATAACTTCTTCCTTTGGAGGGTTAAGCTCAAGAAAATTCCCATAATTTGTCAGGTTAATATCTGTATTTTTAAGCTCTTTTATTACCGCAGTAACACACATGTTTGCAAAGGGTTCATGATGGCCGAAAGTTTCTCCGTCTGTTGCAATATTGACTAAAGGATTTTTTTCTTCTAGCCCCGCTGCCGCCTCTTCAATTCGATGTTTGAAAATACCCGCATCTGTCAGAAGATGTTCAAAGCTTATTGCAGGTGAAAGAACTCTATCATAAAAAAAGACATCCAGGTATCTATTTTTCAATTTTTTTCCATTCTTATCATATTCAAATATTCTATAAGCACGACCTGGAGATATTGAGCCAGAAGAAACGTCCTGCCATTTTTTATCTGAATTCAGTTTTTTTATTTTTTCTGCCTGAAACGGTGACAGCACAGTAAACTTTATGCCACAGTCAATTAAAGCATGCACAGTATCTATATTTATTGCAGTTTCTGAAAGCCACATTCCTTCAGGTTTTCTATTAAAGTGATACTCAAAATCTTTAATGCCCCACTTTATCTGAGTATATATATCTCTTTCCCGGGCAAGAGGAAGTATTATATGATTATACACCTGAGCTATCGCATTTCCATGGCCATTATTATTTTCACAAGATATTTTGTCTCCCTCAATAATTTTATTATAAGTCATTGGAAGTTTTTTCTCTATCCAGCTAAGCAGGGTCGGTCCAAAATTGAAACTTAAATTCTCATAATTGTTTTTTATATCAAGAATCCTTCCATAACCATCCAGATACTTAGAATAAGCATTAGGGCTATAACATTCTGCGGCAATTTTTTCATTAAAATCATGATATGGTTCTGCTCCCTGCTGACTTTCTATTTGCTGTAACCAGGGATTTTCTCTGGGTGGCTGATAAAAATGTCCGTGTATAATTAAATTTTTCATCTTTTCACACTCCAATAATAATTTTTAAGCAATAAAGCATCTTCTTCAAGCGAAGGAGATTCACATATTACTGTTCCTTTACAGTTGTATTCAATCAGCAAATTTATGACTTTTTTATAGTCAATTAAACTATCTTTAAAATTAAGATGTTTTTTTTCACCTTTAATACCAAAATCAATACCAGATAAATGCATATGCATATTTTCAAAAAAACGGGAATTTCGTTTGTTTATTGTTTCAAAAAGCACAATAAAATCTTTTTCTTGAACATGCCTTGCAAGATAATGAGAAAAATCAATACAAGGAAGAGTATTTTCTACTTCTTCAGAAAATAATAAAAGCTCTTCAATACTTCCTATTTGAGTTTTTTTTCCAGTTAATTCTGGTCTTAATATGATATGTGATAATCCCGACGAATTTAAAATTTTTCTTATTTTTTTCAAACCATTTATTGTTTTTTCAATACTTTTTTCATAATCAAGTTTTAAAAAAAAACCTGAATGAAATACAAGATTATTCCCGCCTGCCTTATTTAATATAAAGGCAGATTTTACAATTCTGTTAATGCTTGCCTGAATTTTTTCATCCTCTTTTGAATTTAAATTAATATAATAAGGTGCATGACATGAGATTTTTATATTTTCTTTTTCTGAGTTTTCTTTTATTTCTAAGGCTTTTTTTTCTTTTATATTTACACTACGTACAAATTCAAGTTCAAAAGCATCAAGATTTATAGATTTTATAATTGATACTGCCTCAGATGACGTTACTTTTGTAGCCTTATGAGGCTTTCCGGCTGTTCCAAATAAAATATTACTAAGCATGGTTCGTTTTTATATATGACATAATTCCGAGAGCGTAGGCATAATTTTTAATAAAATTTATCATTCTGTCAGAATCATAATTGGATAATCGTATATTTTCATAAAAATCAGATATATAATTATCTGAATGGTCATATCCACGTTTAAAATAAAAAGAAGCTTCAGAACCAGGAGCTCTTGATGGTCTGAAATAAATTAATTCAAGAAGTTCTTCTTTATTATCAGCTTCATCTAAAAAATCATGTGCAGCCTTATAACCCTCTTTAAAACTATAAAAATACTCATCCAGATTATTACTTATTGCCTTTATTATGGACTCTTCTTTTTCTATTGCACCTTTAAAAAATCTGTAAAAGTCAAGCGAGGCAATCACAGCACCAGAAAAGATAAACTTTTCTTTATCTTCCAAATCTTTATCCGGCTGTGAATTGCTTACATAATTATACAACTTGTCTTCATCTTCAACATGAAAATTATTATCCTCATCAATTACAAAAACAAGTGGTTTAAAAAAAGTTGTTAATTTAAACTCATCTTCTTCCTGAATTATTGAAGGCATTGCAAAAGAAACAAAAGGAAATAAAATTATAAATAATAAATAAATAAGTTTTTTCATAGTTTATATTTTATAGAAATTTTATTTTTTTTTCAACTAATTATTTCGAGTTTAACAAATTTTCTTAAAAGGGGTTTGTGGTCAGACCTACACAACTTCTTTACAGAAATCGAGCTTTTTAAGTGTCTACGGGTTGAAATTCCTATTTTTTATTTATAACAATATAATTCGTTTTTGGATTAAATAAATAGTATCCAGATTCCCTTGCATTAATTATATATAAAGTTTTTTTAGAATCAGGTTCAATTTCTGACCTTAATCTTGAAATATTAACTCTTACAGTTATTGCATCAGTTTCAGGATCATATTCTCTTTTCCATACTGTCTCAAATATTTTTTTAAATGAAAGCTCTTTTCCTATGTTTTTTATAAAAAGCGCAAAAACATTTGCCACTGTTCTTTTTTTTAAAACTCTCAGATTCCCGCGTGATTTTTCAAAAATTTCATTTTCTGCAAAATTAACAAAAATGTCATACTTTTCCTTCTGGGATAAAAACTCATTGTAAGTGTGCTTATCTGCTTCAAGGGTTTTATCGCTGGTAACAATTTGATATATTGTTTTATCCTGTTTTTTAAGCGCAAAAAAATTATTCAAAAACTCCATTTCAACTTTAATTATTTTGTTTGAAATGTCTGACAATTTTTGCTGATATTTAAAAGATTTATCTATTTTATTAAAATAATTCCTTAAAATCAGATAAGCCTGATAAGCCCATGAATATTCCATGCTGTTTTCCATATCGCGGGCAAGTTCCAGTATTCTTTTATCTTCAACTTCTTCATTTGCAAAAAGATTTATCATATTTTTTGATATATAAAACATATTACAGAATTTTTCCATTCCCGGCAGGTCCTCTATCTGAGACAATGCTATTTTATAAGTATGAAGTGCTGAATCAAAATCCTTTTTAAGTATATAAAGTTTTATTAAATTAAGGTATAAATCAGACGCCCCTCTTTTTTCATCAGTTTCAATAGTGTATTTTAATCCGGATTTCAAATAATATTCTGCTTTTTCTATATTATTTTTAATTAAATAAATCTCGCCCACAAAGGAAAAATTATAAATTAATCCTACACTATCATTAATTGATTCTCTATAATCAAGAAGTTTAAAAAGAAGTTCAAGACAATCTTCAATTTTGGCCAGCTCAAAGTATAAAAAAGCAAGATTATGTCGGATTTTACCAATATAAAAATTCTCATTAATTTCCTCAAAAATAGCAATTGCCTTTTCAAAATAATTTTGTGCAATATTATAATTTCTTTTTCTAAAAGCTGTATCACCTAAACCCTTATAAACTCTTCCTTTAAGATGTGCTGAGATTTCAGTAATATACTGTTTTGCCCGGTTGAAATATTCCTCGGCACTGTCAATTTTATTTGAAAACCTCATTGAATCACCAAGTCCAACAAAACAGGCTGTTTCCCCCTCAATAAAATTTAATTGAGAATATAAATCACAGGCCTTCCCAAAATATTCAACCGCCTCTTTGTTATTAGACATTAACACATTTATTTTTCCAAGAGCCTCATAAATATCAGCCTGAAGCTTTTTATCACCTTTTTTTTCAATATTATTTAATATTAGTTCGGCTTTTTTTAAATCCCCCCATCTCAACAGTATATTAGCCTTAAAAAATTGCAAAACCGGGTAGTTTTTGCCATAATTTTCCATTATATTCTCGATTATATTATAGAGTTCTTCGTTTTTTCCTTTTTTAAAAACCCCGTCAATAAATGTAATTAAAAATTTTACTGCCTCTTCTTTTTTATCTATTTCAAACCAGTAGTAAAAGGCCTGAAGCTTCATATTTATATCATCAAACTGTTTAAAATACAGAGCAAAATTATTATAAATTTCCTTTTTTTCTCTTTCGGCAAGTTTAGAGTTAGAATAATTTTTTAGAATTGAATGAATAAAATACTTTCTTTCGCTATTTTTTTCTATTAAATAAAGGTCAACTAATTTATTTTTAATTGATGAAAAATTCTTCACATCAATTAAATCTTCCATAACCTGATTAGATACAGGTTTATAAAAGGCCGAAAAATAAGTTAAAAATTTTTTTTCCTCTAAAGATAAGCTTCTGAACAAAGATTCCATAATATAATTTTCAAGCTCTATGCCAAACTCACTACTTTCTTCCACAAGGGTTTCAAAAGAAATATCGCCTGTTATATATAGACTTACTAAAAGCTTAACAGATAACGGGTGTCCCTGAATTTTGGCATAAATTATTTTCATTGTTTCAGAATTAGGGGAAGTTAATCCGTGCTTTTTCAGAAGATGCTCAATAAAAAGTTTGGTATCTTCTAAACTGAGTCCATCAAGGCGCCTTTCAAAAATTTCTACTCTTTTCATAGGAGAGAGTTTAATTCTTTTTCTGGTCCCAACAACAAATCTAGCCTTTGAAAAATTTTTTATAGCCTCATTTATCATTAAACGGGTTTTATCATTTTCTATAAACTGGAAATCGTCAATAATAAAGGTTATAGCGTTTTTTTCAAGCTCTAAAACAAGTTTCTTTATCTTCTGATGCTGGTTTTCTATTCGATTTGTTTTTTCAATAATATTATCTAATTCTCTATCTTGCAGCCAATTAAAAATTTCATCAAAAAAATTATCAAGAGTCCAGTCGGGTTTTGCGCTTATCCAGAAAAAATATCTGTCAGGATACTTTTCAATTAGTTTTTCAAGTAATTTAGACAAAAGGGCAGTTTTTCCAATTCCCGTTAATCCTGCTATTACAATTATTTTCTGTGAATCAAAATACTCAAATAATTTATTTAATTCCCTCTTTCTACCTGTAAAAACATCAGGGGGTCTTGGAATATCATATTTAAACATAAACAGAATTATATAAATTTATATTCAAAATGTAAAGTGGTTATCCAGCAATTCTCAATGATAATAGAGAAAATCCTTGATTTGATGGGGTCAGCGCCGACATCAGTTTGCGAAAAAACAAAGTGTGTAGGCCTTACCACTAAAGGATTTTCGGCTAAATTTAGAATTGGTGGTGGTTATAGCAGCTCTTTGAATTTCCAAATAAAACAATCAGTTTTCTTAATTAAAGTATGATTTATATAAGGCCGATAAATAAAGTAAATTTTTAAAATAATATATATATATTCCAGGGAGAGCTATATGGTTGAATTTATAAATCAATTTTTTATTGATATTGAGAATAAAGATCCAGATATTAGAAAAAATGCTATTATTAAATTTACTAAAGAAATGCTTTATTCTCTTCAGGCGCTGGAAGATATAAAATTAACCGAAAAAGACGAAAAAGTACATTATTATGCTAAAAGAGCCCTTGAAATGTTCAAAGAAAAACTTTCTGAGTTTGAAGGAATTGAAAAAATCCAGCCAGAATCTTCAAAAGAAGAAAGCTTCAATACACAGGATATGGATTTTGATCTTTTTATAGATTTGTTAAAATCCCAATCAGCTGAAACAAAAATAAAAGCCATTCAGAAGGGTGTTTTAAAATTTGACGGTAAGTTAATCCTTCCCTATTTAAAGGAAGCACTTTTTAAAGAAAGTGACTCATTTGTAAGCGCAACTCTTGTTAAAACAATTGGTTATTTAGGCGGAAAAAATGACGTACACCTACTTATTAAATATTTAAAAGACCCCGATCCTAGAATAAGAGCTAATACAATAGAAGGCCTTGAATTATTAAAAGAAGATGAAGTATATAAATATATTATACCTATGTTGAAAGATAAAAATCCACGGGTTCTTGCAAATGCCGCAAAAGCTCTTCAAAAATTAGGAAAAAGTAATGTTTTAACTCTGCTGGAAAAAATGATAAGTCTTCCCCGCCGGGAAATGCGGGATTCCGCAATTTTTGCTCTTTCTAAAATTAAAAGCCTTAAATCTGGAAAAATTTTATTAAATCAGTATTTAAAAGAAGACGAACTTGAATTAATTTCTAAAATAGAAAAGGCTGTTGAAAATATTATTGAAAAAGGCGAGGAATCATTAAATCATCTTTATCTTGAAGCTAAAAACAAGAAAAAAATTAATATTAATGAAAAACTCCAAAAAGAGACAGAAATGATTAATGAAATCAAAATTGAACCTGATATTAATATTATAAAAGACGAGAACGGTGAAGAGGTTGAGGATAAAAAAGATAATAAGTTAGAACAGAAAAATGAAGAAGAAGAAGAAGAAGAAGAAGTAAAAGAAACTGTAAATAAACCCTCTAGTTCGCAGATAGAAACTAATTCTGAATCAGGTGACCAACCAACGGTGAAAATAAATTTAGATGAGAATGATTTAAAAGAGTTATTAAATAAAAAAAATGAAAATACTGTTAAAGATACTCCGGATGTACCTGAAAATGACAATGAAAATGTTATTGAAATCGATGACTCTGACGGTGATGTGGATCTTTCCTCTTTTACTCTCGATTCTGATAATACAGCTGATGATTCTAATAATAAAGATGATGATTCTGATAATACAGCTGATGATTCTAA
>JBNJGP010000005.1:0-4041 GCA_051747805.1 Candidatus Muiribacteriota bacterium | reverse complement strand
TGAAAATACTGTAAAAGATACTCCGGATGTACCTGAAAATGACAATGAAAATGTTATTGAAATCGATGACTCTGACGATGATGTGGACCTTTCCTCTTTATTAATTGAAGATGATGATAATCAGAATTTTGAAAAAAAACAGGAAATAGCAACTCCTTTAAAAAAAGATGATGATGAAAATTCTGATGAAGATATAATGGAAATTAATGCTGAAGATGATGATACAGATTTTTCTGAAATATTAGATGAAATTAATCAAACTGATTTTTCAGCCTCAGAAGAAAACGAAAGTAAAGAAAAAATAGATGTGGAAAAAAATGATAATTCTAAAACAAACGACACTATAGAAAAAAATCCGGAAAACTCCGAAGAAGTTATAGTGCTGGATGATTCCGCTGATATTGAAATAATTCCGGCAGATGATGATGAAAAACAAAAAGATAAAAAAGAACTGGAAAAAATAAAAAAACCAGAAAAAACAAAAGAGAAAAAAGAAAAAAAAGAATCACCGCCGTCAAATGGCGACGATGATCCTTTCAGTGGTATTGACCTTTAAAAATATTTACCAACAATTGCTTCCAGTTTTTTAACTATTTCAGGATCAACGCTTTCTTTAGACGTCTGTATTGCAAACCTGGAAGCGCTGTGGCAGCTACATTCTTTAGTTACATTCAATTTTGGAAGTACATGTTCAAGCAGTTGTTTAGCTTTGTTAATATTTTGTTTCATAGTTTTTAAAACTATTTCAACAGAAACATCTTCTGTATGCCATACATCATAATCAGTCACAAGAGAAACATTAGAATACGCAATCTCAGCTTCTCGTGCAAGTTTTGCTTCTGGAATTCCAGTCATACCTATTATATCAAACCCCATATGTCTATAAGCATGAGATTCTGCACGGGTGGAAAATGTAGGTCCTTCAATACAAACGTAAGTACCTCCTTTATGTACATCAACATTTATATCAATTGCAGATTTATAAATTTCAACAGATAACTCTTCACAATATGGGTCAGCTACAGCAATATGTCCCACAAGTCCCTTTTCAAAAAATGTTGAGGGTCTTATACCTTTTGTCCTATCATATAGTTGATTTGGAATAACAAATTCACCAGGTTTAATTCCTTCTTTTAAGGAGCCTACTGCTGTAATAGCTATTATATATTTAACTCCAAGTTTTTTTAATGCATATATATTTGCCTTATAAGGAACTTCACTTGGAAGGAACTTATGTCCCTTTCCATGTCTTGGTATAAAAGCAACCTCTCTATCTCCCATTTTCCCGATAACTACCTTCCCGGATGGTTTTCCAAACGGGGTTTCTACTGTTTCTTCTCTAACATCTTTTAAAGAATCCAGATGATATAAACCACTTCCACCAATAACTCCTATTTCTGGCATATTTCCTCCTTTATTTTATTATGAAGTCCTTCTCATTATCTACTTAACATATTATAGCCGATACTTATCTCACAATCAATAATTCTGTTACCAAAATCTAATTTTTCGAAACTTTCGCTGTTCCCTTTAAATATGACACTTTCAAGTGTTTTTTCCGTACAGTCAATAACTGGTTGCTCGAAGTTGTTCCAGCCCATTACATAATCATAATAAATATCAAGCCTTACAGAAACTCTTTCGCTTGTAATTCTCTTAATATACACAATAGCTTTTATACCTACCATTTCTATATTATATACAGGCTCACCCTCCTCTTGCTCTCTGAATATAACAGGATGCTTATTTTCAAACTCCCAGCTTCTTCCTGATTCCAGCTCTTTATCTATACTCAGCGATTCATAATCTCTTACTTTAATATCTAATTTCACAGGATAAATTTCATTTACCACTGTTTCCTGCTTTTCTGAAATATCGTTGATTTTTATATGTTCCTCAATAAAATCTATTCTTTCCTGAGTATCATAGACTATTATTACATTCCTAGTTGGTACAAAAGAAAATCTTCCTTTTTCAGATATATTTCTTATGAGAAAATCCTCATAATCATCATAAGGTGTCCATTCCAGTTCGATAGTTGCAACTTCAAGCGGAAATAAAATAACACAAAAGAAAAATATGAATAGTATTACATAATATTTAAACATTAAATATATTTTTCCTCAATTCTTTATAAATCAATTGAAAGGTTTTCGCTGGTGCCCGTAACAAAAACAGGTCTGACATTGTCACCACCACCTTCAGTTAAGCGCAGCACCCTCTTACTTTCCACTTCAAGAATATATATATTTTTTTTATTACGAAATCCAGCTGAAAAAACAATAAAATTATCATCCGGACCAAAAGAAAACTTCGGGTAATAGTCCCAGCCATTTCTTCGACGTCTTTCAAAATTAGTAAGCTGAGTCTGCTGACTGCCATCACTGTTCATAATAAAAATCTCAAAATATTCCTCTTCATTCACTGCAGCATAGGCAATTTTATCGTTTCTCTTTGACCAGTTAGGATAAAACTCTTCAACCAGAGGGGTATTAGATATATTAATTTCTTCGTCATTGTCAACTTCATATATAAAAATATCTCTTAAAAGCTTTCCTTTAGAGTTTCTTTCTGTTTTTTTTGAGGCAAAGGCAATAGTATTTCTGGTATCAGCCCAGACTGGTGATTCCTGTCTGACAACACTGTCATCTATTAATGTAAGATTTCTACCATCTTTTTCAACAGTTGCAATATTCTGAGAAGAACCAGAACCAATTTCAATAAGTACTTTTCTTCCGTCCGGTGAAAAACCAGTCGGATTGCTATCCTTTCCATCAGGAGTCAAACGCATTAAACCAGTTCCTGCGCGGTCAAGCGAGTATGTTGCAAGCCGACCTCCGCCTCTGATGCTTGAAAAAGTTAATGTTTGACTTTCTTTTGAATAAAATAAATCAAACATCCTTCTTCCAGAATTCAAAAAAATTTCTTTTAAATTATCGTTTTTTATATTATAGGTAAAAATACCATCATCGTTAAAAAAAATAAGCTCATCATCCTGATTACCAATAGTAAAATCTACATATTTAAGTTTCCTTTTAATAACTTCCTTATTATCCCCGTTTAAATCCATTCTTGCAATATGCCCAGTCTGCCTTGAAACATTATACGGCATCCATATAACTTTTGTTCCCTCAGAAATAATTCTTTTTAATCTCAAATTAAAATATTCGCGACTTTCTATATAATCTATAAGCTGTTTAACTCGTCTATCAGGAGCAAATTTTTCCAGGTATAACTCAGCATATCCTTTAGCCTGATCATAATTTTCTGTTTTACGAAATGCCCAGATTAAGGCCTCATAATATTTTGGTTCTTCTGAATTAATACTAATTGCTTTTTGATACTCCCCAATCGCCTCATGAACATTTCCCTGATTTTCAAGTTCAACCCCTTTAAAAAAGGTTCTTTCTTCATCAGTAGTATATTCGATTTCTTTATCAAGAATTTTACTTAATTGGGCTTCCCTTTCTCTCTCTTGGGCTAAATCGACTTCTTCCTGAGTTGGTATTTCGTCTTCTGGGAAATCAATTTTGTCATCACTATTTTCAGGAATTCTATCTCCAAATCCATGTAAATTACAGAAAATTTTTCCTTCGCCTGTTATGAAATAATCTCCCCCAAGCGTACATGAAGGATTTCCTAGAGGTGAGCTCACAAATTCATCCAGGGTTGTAATTTTTTCTGGAGTTACTACTCCCTGAATATCGCGAACAGGCTCAGTAATAGAAAATACTTCAACTGCCCTTTCAATACTTGACCTGTTTCTATTACAGTATCTTAAAAATAAATCTTCTCCTGAGACAAAAAATACATACACAAAATAACCCACAAAAAATAATCCTATTATTAATAAAAAACCAATAATCGGACTTATACCTTTTTTATTCATTAATCCACCCCTGATTTATTAGAATTATTACTTTGAGTTTAGCAAATTTTTTTAAAAGACTTTTGTTGTCAGGCCTACATAAAAGTAAAAAGCTTTCAGCTTAGTAAAATCACCTAAAGGTGATAGTAAAGTTATCTAACGATAACAGTAAA
>JBNJGP010000004.1:0-61376 GCA_051747805.1 Candidatus Muiribacteriota bacterium | reverse complement strand
CTTTATTAACTTCTTTTTCAAGGTATAAAAAGCTTTCTTCTGTGAAATTTTCTGTTTCAATTTTAACTATTCGAAAGTTTCTTGTATCCCATATATAAAAAGCATTTTCTTTTAAAATAAAATCCATTGGATAAAAAAGTTTTATTTTTTTAAAATCTTCTGCATAACTTTTGTTTTCAAAATACTGTAGTTTTAAATGTTTTAAAAATTCTTCCCAGTAAACTTTTCTGCCTTCTGATTTCATATATGTGAAATGTTCTTTTGTATATATATCTATACAGCTGTTTTCTGTGTCTAACAGATAATATTTTTCTTTAGTTTCATCATATATTATTTTTACATCTGTATAGTATTTTTTTTCGGTGGTTGTTTTTAGTTCGTTATTTTCATAATATTTTATCTGAAAGTTTTCATGTGTAATTTTAATTTTTTGGTTTGAATATATTGTTTCTGTTTCGTTTTGTATAGCTGTTTGCATATTTAGTCCTCTCTTTAAAATTCTATAAAAGAATTTTAAGTTATTGTTTCCTGTTGAAACAAGTCTAAATCAAAAGCTTAGATACCGGGTCAAGCCTGGTATAACATCTTTTTTATATTTTAACACGTTTTTATCATCACTAAAACCCACCAGGGTTTGGTCACTAACGAGCTATTGTGAGTGGTCACTAGAAAAAACTTAGTGTTTTTTCGGTCACTTGCTCTTAAATTCTAATCGTCTATGCTAGGTTAAATCTAAAGTTTTACCGGTAACTACTTAAGGCGGTGACCAAGAAAACTTTCAGTTTTCTTTAGTGACCAGAATTTTTTCAAATTCTTACTTGAATTTAGCAAAAAATATAAATTTTAATTTACTTTACTGTTATCGTTAGATAACTTTACTATCACCTTTAGGTGATTTTACTAAGCTGAAAGCTTTTTACTTTTATGTAGGCCTGACCACAAAATCCTTTTTAAAAAATTTGCTAAAATAAGTTTAATAAGATAATTTTGGTTTTATATGAAGTGATTTTTATGGAGGTTAAAATTTGAATATTGATATTGTTACGGTTGAAATTGGAAGTACTATTACTAAAATCAATGCCTGGGATGGTATTAAAAACGGTCAAAAACCTGTTCATATGGGACAGTCTTCTTCTCTTACTACTGTTAATGAAAAAGATGTTAATATTGGTGTTCAAAAAGCCCTGTCTGATTTAGAAAAAAAGCTCGGTAAATCAATTAATGTTTCTGAATTTCTTATAAACAGCTCGGCCGCCGGTGGATTAAAAATTGCTGTTTTTGGCTTAACTTATGATATGACTGTACGTGCTGCAAAAGAGGCTTCGCTTGGGGCCGGCTCAATTATTAAATATATTGGTGTTGGTAAAATAATGCCTTTTCAGCTTGAAGAACTTGAAGAATCAAAACCAGGTATTATTATTCTTTCTGGTGGAGTTGATTTTGGCGAAACCGAAATCACCTATCATAATGCAGAAATTTTAAGCAGTAAAGGACCGGATGTTCCTTATATTTATGCTGGTAATAAAAAAATTGCCTCTCCTGTTAAAAAATTATTCCAGAAACATAATAAAAAAATAATTGTTACTGATAATGTTTATCCTAATATTGATGAACTGAATATTGAAGGATGCAAAGAAATTATTCAGCATACTTTTTCTGAGCATATTATTCATGCTTCTGGTATGGAAAAATTAAATATATTAACTTCCAGGGAAATTATACCTACTCCTTATGCAGTTATGAAAACAGCTCAGTATATTAATAAAGTGCTTGGCAATGTTGTTATTATTGATGTGGGCGGTGCAACTTCTGATGTTCATTCTGTTTGTGAGGACTCGACAGAAAACAATGTCAAACGTATAGAGCCTGAACCCCTTGCCAAACGAACTGTCGAGGGCGATCTTGGTGTTTTTATCAACGCTTCCAATTTAAATGAAATTAAGCATAAATTTTATACTGAAAAAATAAATTTAAGCCTTTTGAAACCTCTTCCAGATAGTCAGGAATCTTTAAAAATCACACGATATCTTGCAGAAAAAGCTGTTACTATTGCTATTGCCAGACATGCAGGCAAAAAAAAGATTCTTTATACGCCTAATGGTAAAAAAGAGATGATTCAGGGTAAAGATTTAACGCAGACAGACTTTATTATTGGAACTGGCGGAGCTTTAACAAGAATACCAGAAGCCACCTCTATTATTGAAAAAGTAAAGGGTATGGAGAGCCTTGAATCTCTGCTTCCATCCGCCAAGGCAATTTGCGCCGTTGATAATAAATATATTTTCTCTTCTATCGGAACTATTTTGTTTCATTATCCCAATATTGATATTAAAGAGCTTATTATTGAGTCAATAAAAAAAGAATGAAAGGAATTTTTTATGAATCCAAAACTTTTAATTAATTTAGATAAAATTAAACACAATGCATTACAGATTCAAAAACTGTGTAAAAACATTAAAATATTCGGTGTTACAAAAGTTACCTGTGCTGATATCAGAGTTGCAGAAGCTTTACTCAATAGCGGTCTTTATGGGCTGGGCGATTCAAGAATTGAAAATATTGAAACTTTAAGAAATAATTTCCCCGATACTCCTTTACTTCTTTTAAGATTGCCAATGTTATCTGAAATTAAGAAGGTTGTTTCTTTATGCGATTATGTCCTTATTTCTGAAAAAAATACTATTTTAGAAATTGAAAAAGAAGCCAGAAAACAAAATAAAAAAATCAATCTAATTTTAATGGTGGATTTAGGGGACTTAAGAGAGGGAATTTGGCCGGATGAGATGGATGAATTTGTAAATCTATCTGATAAATTAGGTTTTGCAGGAATTAATGGTATAGGAGTTAATTTAGCCTGTTACGGCGGCGTAATTCCTGATAAAAAAAAAATGCTTGATTTATTAAATTTAAAAAATAAATTTGAACAAAAAACAAACCGGTGTTTTGATATTATATCAGGTGGAAATTCTTCTTCACTACCTCTTGTTTTAAATGGTGAACTTCCTTCAAAAATAAATATGCTTCGAATCGGCGAGGCTATTATGCTTGGTAGAAATGTTATTAATCGTCAACCCTGGCCTGAAACTTATCAGGATACTTTTTTACTACAGGCTGAAATTATTGAATTAAAAGATAAACCTTCGCTTCCTATAGGTAATATTGGACAGGATGCTTTTGGAAACAATCCTGTTTTTGAAGATAAGGGGGTGCATAAAAGAGCTATTTTAGCCTGTGGCAGACAGGATATAAACCCTGATGGTTTAATCCCGGCAGGAAACTATGAAGTTCTAGGTGCCTCCTCGGACCATTTAATTGTTGATGTGGAGAACATAAAACACAAAGTTAAAGTTGGAGATAGTTTGAAATTTATGCTTTCTTACGGCGCCTTACTTGCGGCTGCAACTTCCCGATATGTAAAAAAAACATATATTGATTAATCCCAACCCTCAGCTAAAGCATTTAAATCTTGGACATTGCCGACATCCAGATATCCCGGAGTATTATCTATAACCAGCTGTTTTCTGGCAGGAACCACTATTTTTGTTCTGTAATTTTGCGGTGCAACTTCAACCTCACCATCTCTGACAGCTACCCTCATACGCTGGTTATATTCACTCATCTCAACTTTAAAAACTGATAAGCTGTTTGTTTTTATTTCTACTTTACCAAGAGGAGCCTGTATTTTTATTTCACCACGTCCTGTGGGCTTTCTACCGACTAAAACACCATCTTCAAATTCAATATCTAAATTAGCGATTCCTGCTCTGGGGACTTCGATATTTTTAACAGTAAGCTGAATCGGTCCCCTGATCGAAACAAGTATTTCATTTCCAAAATCCAGTCTTGCCCTGCTACCCTTTTCAAGTCTGATGGAGTCTCCTGGATAAAGCTCCTCGTTTAGAGGTGGTTTAAAATCAACTTCATCAACCCTTCGAATATCTATATTACCTGTTGTAGGCAGTACATTTACTTTTTTAGTTTCTTCTATCTGTTGCTGTTGTTCTTTCTGTTTTGACTGAATAAATATAAACACAGCGCCGCTTATGAAAAAAATAAAAATCACAAAAACCATAGCTATTTTAATTTTTAAAACCTTGTTTTTCTGTGCTTTCAGTTCCTGCTTTTTTTGTTCTTCTCTTTTTTTTCGTTTTTTTATTCTTTCTCTTGGTGATTCTAATTTAATATCCTGCCATTTAGCCATTAAACTTATCCTTTTTCTTAAATATAGTATGTTTTACTGCATCCTTTTAAGCAGTATCCGGGCATGTTTTCCCCATTCATTATTCCAGTAAAAATCATCCCGGTTTTTTTTTAGTTCTGAAGCTTCTTTTAATCTTTTTTCGGCATATTCATTATTATTCATTATCATATAAACTTTACCTATAAAATATCTTGATTTTGCATCATTTTTATACCTATCATCTTCTACTATAACTTTCAGTGTTTCAAGTGCTTTCTGCAATTTTTTCCGGGATTTTTCTTCCTGATTATTATAATTACCTGTATCAAAATAATTAAATGATTTCCTTATCTGTACATTAATATATTCTTCAGGACTTGTTTGAACATATGTCTGCACTTCTACCTGTTTTTTTTCTTCTTCTTTGTTTGAGGATTTATTTATTTTATCCCCCAGCTCTTCAGAATGAGCTTTAATTTTGGGTTTATAATTGTTTTCAGGGGCTGTTAAAAAAGATTTATAAGAAAAAACAAGCGTGAAAACCACCACCAAAATCATTAATAATTTAAACATAATATTTACCAGAATAAATCTGTAATACTGTCTTTATTTTCAATGATTTTCCCCTCAAAGCAAATATTTACGGGTTCATCTTTTTCTTCCGGAAACTCAATTATACCAAGATTACATGAATTAACAATAATTTTTATTCTTTTTTTAAATTCTTCAAATTCTTTCTGATTTACATTAGGAATTATTACAATAAAATTACTTTTATCAAAAGTTCCCAGTATATGATAGGGAGCAACAACCGCCTTCAGCGTTTTTGCAATTATTTTTAAAATATTATCTGCCTTATGCCTGCCCGACTCTCTTACTAAGTACTCATAATTTTCAAGAGTGAGTCCTATAACCCCAAACTTTATTCCATGAAATTCTGTTTCAGATAAAAGATTCTCAATTTTCATCTCCATATATTTCTTATTAGGAAGACCGGTAACTTCATCAACAAAAGCCAGTTCTCTAAGTTTCTCAACCATTTCATAAGCTGCAAGCGCCGAGGAGTTATCGCTGAATATTTCAACAGCACCTGTTATTTCATTCTGTTCATTAAATATTGGCGAAATACGTACTTTTACAGGGATTCTTGAGCCACTTTTATGAGATAAAAACAATTCTGCTTCCCTGAAATTGCCGTCTTTAAGCGTAAAATGAAGAGGGCATTTAAATGTGCATAGATTTTCGCCTTCACAGTTTATATGATTTAATATATTATCCTGACATTTTGTGTTTAAAACTTCATCTTTAGAATAACCGGTAATTCTTTCTGCCCCATTATTCCAATAGGTTATTTCCCTTTCTGTGTTTACAAAATAAACACCATCATAAAGATTATCCAGAATCTTTTTATAAAATTCACTTTCCTTTATTTTCTGCATTTTTTGATAACTCCTTTTTCTTTCTGGTAATAAAGATTATTTGTTTTATAAGAAAAATACAAACAGCCACTAAATAGATTATTACAAGAGAATAACCGGTAATATGACCCTGGGTTAATTCAACATTGCCCTCATAATAACCAGTAGTTATAAGTCCAAACACACTTATCATAAAAACAAAAAATAGTAAAAACACATAACAAAAAAAACGGTTTAAACCAAAACCAAGAGGATAAATTTTTTCTTTATCCTCTTCAGAAATCTTAAGAAATTCTTCTTCTTTTTTAATTGAATACATAAAATGATATTTTGAAAAAATAAGAAGTATTAAAAATAAGATACTGCCGTAGGACACCCTTATAAAAGCGTCTATCAAAAAAATTGGAAATAAAAAATTATAAAAAATATTGACTTTTTCCAGAAAAAGTCTTCTATGTCTTGCAAATTTATGAAAATCTTCTGAATCATCACCGTAAACTTCATCTTCTGCAATAATTTTCATTAAAATAAAGATTATAAGATTATATCCAACAAACCAGGTGATTAATGCGGGAATCCATAGATTAGATAGATTGGCCGTAAAATAAAGATATCCAAGTATAAGAATAAGTAACGGGAAATTAAGATTATGTAACAGCCTGGCGAATTTATTGTGTTTTTCATTTATAACAAATCCCCTTGAAAAACGACCATAGGGAAAATAAATATAATTCTTGCCATCTTTTAAAAAATTAAGGCTTTTTTCCAAAAATACCCTCCAAAAAAACTTTAATATATTTGTTTTAATTTAACATTAAAGAAAATAATTAGTCAAACTGGAAAGGGTTTAATCAGCAATTCTAACGGTGAATAGATAAATTTGATTTAAAATTTATGTGATTTATTTATTAATATTGAAAGAGAATATTTTATGGGATCAGGTTTTGATTTATTAATTATATACTGCGCTTTTTTTTGTAATATATAATCTAATCTATCCCTTGATTTCATTTTAAAAGAATCAGAAAGCTTTTTTTCTATACTGTTTTCAAAATCATTTTTTAAAGACATATCGCCTCCCGGTTTTATAATTATCAAACACTTAACCAACTACCATTTATCCATTAATCTATACTGCATTGCCTCAAAGAGTGCCTCTTCTGTAATATCCCTGCTGCCTTCCAGGTCAGAAATTGTTCTTGCAACTTTCAGTATTTTAAAATATGCTCTGGCACTCATGCCAAACTTTTCCACAGCTTTTGCCAGTGTTTTCTTTAAATTATTATTTATAGTGCAATGTTCTTCTGAAAAAGAGTGAGGCATATCTGAGTTTGAATAAAAATCCATTTTTTTAAATCTGTTCAGCTGTTTTTTCCTTGCCCTGTCCACGCGATTTCTTACAATTTGACTTTTTTCACCATTTGAAACCATTGTAAGCTCAGAAGGTTCTAATCTGGCAACCTCAACAACAATGTCAAACCTGTCCATAATTGGACCAGAGAGTTTTTGACGATATTTGGCCTGCTGGATATGCGTGCATGAACATTGTTTTTTATCATCAAATAAAAAACCACATGGACAGGGATTGGCCGCTCCAACCAGCATAAAATTTGCCGGATAAGTTACACTTTCTTTAGCCCTGCATATTGTAACTGATTTATCAGAAAGAGGTTGTCTTAAAACCTCTAGGGCAGATTTTTTAAACTCTGTCATTTCATCTAGAAAAAGCACTCCATTATGTGCAAGAGATATTTCCCCCGGCTTTGGATTTGTGCCACCGCCAATTAAGGCAACATCTGATATTGTATGATGAGGCGAACGAAAAGGCCTCTGACTAATTAATCCTGAACCTGATGGCAGTTTACCTGATATACTGTAAATTTTTGTTGTCTGAATAACCTCTTCCATGCTCATTTCAGGCAGCACACCCGATAACCGTTTGGCAAGCATTGTTTTACCAGAGCCAGGACTTCCAAGCATTAAAATATTGTGATTGCCTGCGGCCGCAATCTCAAGTGCACGCTTTGCGATGCCCTGGCCCTTAACCTCGGCAAAATCCTCTTTTATCCGGTTTTTAACACATTTAAATTTCTTGACTTTAACCTCTGGTAGATTATATTGAGAGGATTCATTTAAAAAATCAGCTACATTTTTTAAATTAGAGGCTTTATAAATTATCATATTATTTAATACAGATATCTCACCCGCGTTTTCTTGAGGAACTACAAAGTGTCTATACCCCTTCTGATAGGAATCTATTATCATTGGGAGTACACCCTTTACAGGTTTTATTGAGCCATTCAGGCTCAGCTCGCCAACAATAACAGTTTTTTTAAGTATTTCAGGAGCTTTAACTTTAATTTCGCCCGAAGAAATTAGAAGCCCGATTGCAATTGGCAGGTCAAAATTTGACCCATTTTTTTTAATTTCTGCCGGAGATAAATTAACGGTGATTTTTCCTGGCGGCAACTTAAACCCGGAGTTTGAAACTGCCGCCCTCACGCGCTCTTTAGCTTCATTTACCGAAGTATCCGGAAGCCCTACTATGCTGAACCCCGGAAGCCCTCTTAAAATATCTGACTCAACTTTAATAATATTAGCCCCTATACCTGATATATTACTTGATTTAATACTGTTGTACATTTATATCTCCTCGTTAATAAAGTGTGTTATATTTTTTAAAAACAAATCATAAGAATAGAATGTTGAAATAACTATTTTTTTAAACTCTTTTTCATGTTTATTTAAAAGAGTATCAGGGGATTTTAAGTCAGGATATTCATACCATATACCCGGATCCTGAAGTATCAGCTCACGGCAAATCATTAATCTTTCTGTATAAATCTGATTTAAGCTGATAAATAAAATAAATATTATTAAAGAAAAAAGAAGTAGAATAAATTTCATGCCGCCTCCTTAAATTAAGAACTTATTTTAAACTCTATTAAGCATAATCTGTTCCAATTAGGATTTGTCTTCTGAATTGAAAGTGTTTTTGAAGAAGTGTTTAATTTTGAGATTTTGTCTCATATTGATACAGTTTACAACAATTCTCAATGAAAATAGAGAATTGGTGTACAGTTTATTCAGTAAATTCTAATTCCTCTGGAAAAATTTCGCTTAGATTTTTTTTAAACTCGATATGAATATAATTTCCAGAGCTTTCGAGGTTTATGTATTCTGAAAAACCTTTATTTGAAGAAAATGTTTTAACTACAATATTTGCCAGCTTACTTCGGGAATAACCTATTAAACCATAGAATTTAAAACTATTGATTCTCAGTATATATTCTCTGTCATCTTTTCTAAACAAATGAAAATCTACTCTGAAGGGAAATATTCTGTATTTTCCTTTTAAAGAAAGTGCTTCTGGATTAATTGTAAATTCAAGGTGGGTCATTCTCTTTCTAGCCAGTGCCTTTTCAAAAAGACCAATTCCGTTATTAAAATAACTTTCCGGTATCAGATAGGCATTGCTTCCATCCTGAATTAAAATATTTGAAGCCTCTATCTGCCAGCAAAGCAAAAGTATAAGTAAAAAAAATATTATTTTTAATTTAATCATTTATAAAAACCTGCAGAAGAAAATGAAGTGCTTAGACCAAAAAATATTTCACTGCTATACGCCCTTTTTTCAATACTTTCATCATATACTAAAAAATTTGATAAATTTAAGTCCACAAAAAGACTCTGTCTAAGTCTGAATCTGAAATTATTTTTTAATTCCCCTTCATAATATTCATCATTTGTATTTGAATAAAAAATATCCATTATATGCTCGGTGTTTAAACCGTTTGATCTTATTTTGCTTTCTGAGCCTGTAAGCTGAATACCTATATAATGGTCTCTTCCTCTGCGCGGGAAAACCTGCTGATAACTTAAGCCGGCGTATAAATAATCATTTAGCTCATTACCTAAACTCAGTCTGTAATTAACCGGTCTGTCCCCGTCATTGTTTTTAATTAATGACATATCAACGCGCTGTACAATTGACAGTCCATTTTCTTTGTTTCTTAAATTAGTATCCATTCTTATATTATGAAAATTTGTTTCATTATCATTTCTATCTCTTCTATAATTGATTGTGTTTGAAAGGGTTTTTGTCCTGGAATCTCTAAAATAATTATTTTTAAAAATTATTCTGCTTAATTTTGTATCCGAAGAAGGTATTTTTGATACTGAAGAATAATCGGCATTTGCACCCCGCCCTGAAATATCAGATATATCAATTGAAAACTCATTAACTTTTGATATATATTTTTTAAAAAAATGATATTCTTTATCTAATTTATCAATATTTTCTGAGGCAAAATTTTTTATGCTACCTATTACATTTTCTTTTTTCATTATCATATTCAAATTCAAATTATCTCTCTGCCTGTATAAAAAATCATTAACAAGTACTGAATAATTATAACTATCTATTATATCTCTGTTAAAAATTTTTTTCCCGTCCGATTCAAGACCATATAGTATTAAATCATCGCGAAAGTGCATGTTTTTTAAATCCCGGCCTGTAATTCTGACTTTATGCATTACATTGTCAAATCTTAAAAAATCCTGAAAGCCATCCATATCATATCTGAAAGTTCCTGTATTTAAAAGTGAAACATCACTTTCTGTTTCTTTTCTAATATAACTCATAAGGGATTTTATAAATAAATCTTTATCTTTAATCTGAGTATCTCTTTTAGAAGGTAAATTTTTTAAAACTCTCGTAAACTCTTCTTTTGATGGTTTTTTTAATTTTTTATAGTTAAACTCCAGTTTATTATTTTTTAAAACTCCCTCCCATACAAGTTCATATCCGGCAGGAATGGCATAAAACATTGTTTTGCTACCACTCTGGCCTTTTATATAATGAAGACCGGAAAAAGATTTTCCTGATATATAAAATACATGGTCTATCGCCTCAAACGACGAGAATGTATTTATTGTTTCTGATTCGTCCGCACTGCTTAAGGCTATTATTTTATCGTACTGTCCTTTTTTATCCTGCAGGATTTTTTTTATCTTATTTTTTGAGTTTTCAAGCTCTATGTTATCTGCAATTTCCCGGCTTAAAACCTGATGAATATCTTCTCTTAAATGACCTAAAAAAAGAATTCTTACCCCGTTTATTTCAAGAATATGATAATCTTTTCCAATATTACTGTTTGTAGAAACAACATTAAAGGCTTTTGTATTTTCTTTAAAACTTTCAATTCCATAGTTAAATTCATGATTTGATGGGGATAAAATTTCAAGACCGGCTATTTCAAATATTTTATAAACTGCCCTTCCATGATTTTCCATAGTATATCTGTTCACATCAATTACATTTCCGCAGTCAATATAATAATAATCTTTTTCCAACCCACTTATATACTCGGCAAAAGAAACAACCCCTCCTTTTTGTCCCAAGTTTCCAGGCATTGCTCTTGCATCTCCAGAAATAATAAGCATTTCCTCGGCAAAAACTGTGGTCAAAACCAACATAGAAACAAAAATTATAATTAAATCTTTTTTATTCATTTTTTACCCTTTTATTACTTTTATATATGCTTTTCTAGTTCTTGGACCGTCAAATTCGGCAAAATAAATATTCTGCCATGTTCCCAGAACAGGTTCTCCTTCATCCACAATAATATTTCTATCAAAACCAAAAAGTGAAGCCTTTATATGGGCGGCTGAATTACCTTCCATATGTAAATAACCATCATCAAAAGGAATCACCTTATTAATTTCTTTTAAAATATCTGTTTTTACATCGGGATCGGCGTTTTCGTTTATTGTAAGGGCCGCGGTTGTATGTGGAATAAAAATTGTAATTATACCATTTAATATTTTCGCCTTTTTAATAATATTTTTTACCTCGCTTGTTATATCTTTTAACTCAGTCTGAGCTGAAGTTTTTATATTTATCTGATAAAGCATCTAACCTCCTGACTATTTTTCGTTTTTTCTCAAAAAAATTCATTATATTAAAAAATTCATCTAACCTTGTTTTGTGAACCATAAACTCAATAATATTGTTGTTTTTATCAACGGTATATGCAGAAGCAACTCCCTCATATGCTTCAAAAACGTTTATAATAAAAAACTGATTTTTTCTCTCGATTTCATAATATATGCTTTCTGTATTATAAATCATTATTTAATTTTCTCTTGCCCTTATTATATATAAATCTTTAACTGGTTTATCAAAGTTCATGTAAATATCATCATGGTGATTTGCCTTCATTGTTCTGACCAGCTCACCAGTATCCTCTTTTTTATAAAAATCATGCACTATTTGCTTAAATCCCGCTTCAGGTCCAATTACATCAACTTGCTGCCCATAGCGAAGTTCATTTTTAAGTTTAATTCTTGCCCCTTTTTCATTTGTTTCACTGATATATCCAATTATTTTATGTGTTCTTAAATAAGAGCTGTTTGCATATATCTGGTCATCTGGTTTAAATCCGTCATCTATTACAGAACTTGTATAATCACGATGACTTATTTTTTCCAGTTCATCTGTCCATTTTTTCTTAAACTTGAATTTTTCACCTTTTTTAAAATATTCATCTATTATTTGTCTATAAACTTTTACAGCCACAGCTACATAATATGCTGATTTTATTCTTCCCTCTATTTTTAATGAGCTTAAATTAGAATCACACATTGCGGGTATTTTTTTTGAAAGGTTTAAATCTCTGGAATTAAAAAGATAAGTTCCACTCTCGTGTTCATATACAGGCAGAAATTCATTTTTTCTTTTCTGTTCTTCTAGATAATACAGCCTGTACTTCCAGCGGCAGGGATGAGAACAATCCCCTTTATTTGAGTCACGCCCAGTTAAGTAGCTGGACATAAGGCATCTTCCAGAATATGACACGCACATAGCACCGTGTATAAAAGCTTCAAACTCCATTTCAGGAACTTTTTTTACTATTTCTTTTATGTTTTCAAGCTGGAGTTCTCTTGCAAGTATAATACGCTCTACTCCGTTTTTATACCAGAACCTGGCAGCCTCGGCATTGGTAGTATTTGCTTGGGTTGATAAATGAATTGGAATTTTGAATTTATTATCTTTTATATAATTTATCACGCCCGGATCTGAAACAATTAGAGCATCAACTTTAATTTTTTCAAGAAAACTAAGTACATCGCCTAAATTGTCAAAGTCGTTTTCAGTATAATAAGAGTTTAAGGCAATATAAATTTTTTTATTTCTTTCATGAGTATATTCAACTGCCTTTTTCACCTCTTTATCACTAAAATTTTTAGCCCTCTTTCTAAGAGAATAGCTTTTCAGGCCCGCATAAACTGCGTCTGCTCCATACTCTAAGGCGAATTTCAACTTCTCAAAATCACCGGCCGGGGCTAAGAGTTCTGGTTTTTTACCCATTTCAAATACTCCTCTAAAATCAATGATGCAGCAACCTCATCAACTTTTTTTTTGCTTTTTTTCATTGAGTATCCCATTTTCTTTAATATATCATAGGCGTCTCTTGTGGTATAATTTTCATCAAAAAGGTGTATTTCTATATTAAGATTCTTTTTTAATTTTTTATAAAACTTCTTTATTTTTTTACTTTGTATTGTATCCTGCCCCTCAGAATCCGAAGGAATTCCAACAACAATTTTTTCGATTTTATTATCCTCAACTATTTTTTGTATTTTTTGATTTGTATTTTCATTCTTTATTACACTTAAAGGCGATGCAATAGTTTCTGTTACATCAGAAACAGCAAGTCCAAGTCTTGCATCACCATAATCAATAGCCAGAATCTTCATTTTTTTTCCAGTATAATTTTTTTTAAATAATCAACAGCATTATTTATTTTATCAGTATCTTTTCCGGCACCCTGCGCCATTTCAGCACGGCCACCGCCTTTACCACCAAAGAAAGAGGCTGTCTCTTTCATCAATTTACCTGCATGAAATTTATCTGAAATATCTTTGGTAACTTTTATTGCAATATTAACGTTATTTTTAAAAGCTGAAAGCACTACAGCAACATTTTTTTCTTTTCCCTCAACAAGCTTATCGCATGCCTCACGTATTTGATTTTTATTCAACCCCTCTTTAGTTAAAATATTTATCTGCACATCCTCTGTTTTAAATCCAGAAATATCACCAGCAGTATTCAAATCTGCCTTTGCATCATTTATTTCTTTACGCATATTTTTTATATCTTCTTTTAATCTGTTTACTCTGCGCGGAAGCTCACCCGCTGGAACTTTAAACTGTTTCTGCATTTCTGATAATATCTGAAGATTATCATTTATATATTTTAAACTTTCAAGTCCACATACAGCCTCAATTCTACGAACAGAAGCCGCAATAGACGTTTCGCTTATTATTTTAAACAGACCAATATCTCCAGTTCTATCAACATGGCAACCGCCACAAAGCTCCATACTTTCACCCATTTGAACAACTCTTACTCTTTCACCATATTTTTCACCAAACAAGGCTGTTGCCCCTAACTCACGGGCCTCTTCAATAGTATGATGACTTTTTTTTACCGGATTATTTTTTAAAATATTATTGTTTACAAGTAACTCTATTTTATTCAACTGTTCTTCTGTTAAAGGCTCAAAATGTTTAAAATCAAATCTTAATCTCTCAGAGTCAACATAGGAGCCAGACTGTTCTGCATGATTTCCGATAATATTTCTTAAGGCTTTATGAAGCAAATGAGTTGCGGAGTGATTTCTCTGTGTTGCAAGCCTTTTTTCCTTATCAACAGCTAATTTAACAGTTTCTCCTTTCTTAAAATCAATTTTTTTATTAATAATATGAACAATTAATCCTTCAACAGGTTTTTTTGTGTCAACTATATCAACTTCTTCTGTGCCACGGAAAAACACTTTTCCAGTATCACCAGCCTGGCCACCACCTTCGCCGTAAAAAGGAGTTTTTCTGGTAATAAAAAAATTTTGAGTAGAATAAATAATTTCGCTTTCCAAAGATAAGCTATCATATCCTGCAAACTCGACCTTACCTGTCTGCTGTCTCAACTTATAATATTCTTCCTGTTTCAGTTTCAGGTTTCCACCTTTCCAGCTTTTCTGTGAACGTTGAATCTGTTCCTGCATAGCTTCTTCAAACTCTTTATTATCTACTTTTAAATTTTTTTCCTTTAAAATAATCTCTGTCAAATCAAGGGGAAAACCATATGTATCGTAAAGCACAAAAGCATCTTTACCAGAAAAAATATTTTTATTGTTTTTCTTATGTTTATCAACCATATCCTCAAGAATTTTTATTCCCAGTTTTAAAGTTTTAAAAAACAACTCCTCTTCTTTTTTAATTATTTTAATTATAAAATCTTTTTTATCTTTTATTTCAGCATAAGCCGCGCCCATTTCCTTAACTATTATATCCACAAGTTTATACATAAAAGGCTCATTTAAAAGAGCGTTTCCATACCTTACTGCTCTGCGGATAATTCTTCTTAAAACATAGTTTCTTCCTTCATTTCCAGGTAATATTCCATCACTTATTAAAAATACTGAACACCTGAGGTGATCTGCCACTACACGGAAAGATATATCTTTTTTCTCATCTGAATTTTTATAATTGCAGTCTGTTATTTTTTCAATCTCTTTTATTATTGACTGAAAAATATCTATTTCATAGTTTGAATGAACACCCTGCATAACGGCGGCAAGTCTTTCAAGTCCCATACCAGTATCTATTCCAGGATTTGGCAGCTTCTTTTTGCTTCCGTCCTCCTGACGTTCAAATTCCATAAAAACGTTATTCCATATTTCAACATATCTGTCGCATTCACAGCCTACCTGACAGTCAGGTTTATTACATCCATATTCAGGCCCAAAGTCATAAAAAATTTCAGAATTTGGCCCACATGGTCCAGTTGGTCCCATCGCCCAGAAGTTGTCCTCATCGCCTAATCTGTAAATTCTTTTTTTATCAATTTGCATTTTTTCATTCCATATTTTAAAGGCTTCTTCATCGTCTCTGTGAACGGAGATATAAAGTTTGTTTTCTGGAATATTTAAAACCTCAGTTAAAAATTCCCATGCATATTTAATCGCCTCTTTTTTAAAATAGTCTCCAAAAGAAAAATTACCAAGCATCTCAAAAAAAGTTTGATGTCTTGCAGTATAACCAACATTATCCAGGTCATTATGTTTTCCTCCGGCACGAACACATTTCTGACAGCTGACCGCCTTTTTATACTCTCTTTTTTCTTTTCCTTCAAATACTTCCTTAAATTGATTCATCCCGGCATTTGTAAATAAAAGGGTTGGGTCATTAACCGGCAGAAGTGAAGCACTTTTCACTTTTTTATGGCCTCTGTTTTCAAAAAAGCTTAAAAATTTTTCTCTTATGTCATTACTTTTCATTTTAAAACCTCATTTAATTTTCATTTATTCAATATTTTGAGAGTTATTATACAGCTTAAAGTATAATTTTTCAATGTTAAAACAAATTGCTGTGTGCAGCAATTCTCAATGAAAATAGAGAAAATTCTTGATTCGAAGCAAAAAAAGTAAATTGCCGGGTGGCTAGAGTGCAGAGGGCTTCCAAATTGTTAAATTGGGGTTTTAAACAATTTCAATTTGGGAAACTGCACCGACGACAGGACCCGGAACATATAGTTTATATTTTCATTGGAAGAGTGAAACAGTTTAATATTTTTGAAAAACCCGGAGAGTATCTGGATTTGGTTAAAAGCTTAAAAATTAAAAACAGGGACACTGGATTCCTGCGTACAATGGACCCCGGCATAAAACATCACCGGGGCGACAACAAAAAACATAAAAACATTACGAAAAAAACTTCATTGAGAATTGGTGTGCTGTGTGGCTGAAATTTGACTTTATTTGTTTTAATCATTAAAATATAGTAATAAAAAAGTTTCAGGGAGTTTTTATGCAGAAACAAATTCAGAAATTAAAAAATGAGCTTCAAAAACAGCCGGAAAATCCTGAGATTTTAAAAAATATTGGGAACCAATACTATTATAATAAAAATTTTGAGGAAGCTTTAAAATATTACTATAAATCAATAGAATTAGATAAAGATTTTTTTAAATCATATTATAATCTAGGCAATACATTTTACATGAAAAACGATTTTGACAAAGCTATAGACTCCTGGTTTGCCGCTATTAAAATTAAACCAGACCACGAAAAAAGTCATTATAACCTTGGTTTTACTTATTTAAATCAAATTAAAGATTTAGATAAGGCTATTAAGCATCTTGAAAAGGCTATTTCTTTAAACCCCGAAAATTCTCTTGCCTATCATAATCTGGGTCTTTGTTATTTCGAAAAAGAAGATTTTAAAAATGCCCAGAACTATTATTTAAAAGCACTATCTATTGATAATTCTAATGCTGATACACTATATAATCTTGGAAACCTTCATTATGAAACCAAAGAATATTCAAAAGCTCTTGATAATTATAAAAAAGCTCTCGAAATTGACCATAATGATAATAAAATATTAAACAATATTGCAGACTGTTATCTTAAACTTAAAAAATTAGACCAGGCTATGATTTATGTAAATAAGTCTATAAAAATAAATAAGGATTTCCCTTCCTCTTACTGTACTAGAGGGGAAATTCATATGGCTAAAGGCGAATATACCGAAGCTTTAAAAAACTTTGAGCAAGTTATAAAAATGGATAACAATACTACAATTTTAAGCCAGTATGCTAAAAGCACCATTGCAGATATAATGGCGAGAGGACATATAAAAAAATGAAAATGAAAAATTTACCCATATTTTTATTAACAATTTTTATTTTACTGACTGGTTGTTCTCAGAATGAGGCTTCTGAGGAAGTTGATTTAAGTAATGATGATAATGAAAAACAGATGGTTATATTTAATACTCGGGACGGGCTTGCTGACAACTTTATTTCCTCTATTCTTGTTGAATACATTGACGGACGGGAAACTATATGGATTGGAACCTGGAAAGGGCTGGTAAAATTTGATACTGAAAGATGGATTACTTATACTACTTCTGATGGTTTAGCTCAGAATCATATTACTGATATTGCAAAAGATGCGAATGAAAATCTGTGGACAAGCTCTATTTCTCTGAAGGCTAATGGGGGAATATCTGTACTTGAGGGTTTAAAATGGAAATCTCACACAACTTATAATAAAGAACCTTTTGGAAATATTATATGTATGTTTAAAGATTCTAAAAATAGACTCTGGGCCGGAAGCTGGGGAAACGGAATCTATATGCAAGATGAAAATTCATGGCATAATTATAATATTGATGACGGAATTCCGGCAAATGAAATAATGGATATTACTGAATTTGGGGGTAATATTTGGTTTGCAACAAAATTTAACGGAGCATTTTATTTTAATAACGAAAACAAAGAAGAGCTTGAAATCGAAATCATCAATGAACACAGCACTAATCTAATCAATAACAGCATATGTACCCTTGATTCTGTAGATGATGAGATATGGTTAGGTACATGGGGCGGAGTTTCAGTTTTTGATGGTAGCTCATGGCAGAATTATACAAGCTGGGACGACCGCCTTGCTGACAATTTTGTCAGAACTTTACTGGCTACCGATGAAAAAGTATATTTTGGAACAGATAAAGGACTGACTATTTTACATGACAGAAAAAAGGCCAACCTTACAGAAAACTGGGAGACTTTTACAACAACAGACGGACTGCCTTCAAACAAAATATTATCAATTGCAGATTCTGTTGAACATATATGGGTAGGTACAGACCACGGCCTTGTTAAATTAGAAAAATAATGGGGTTTACAGCCCCATAAGCGTAAGAATACACTTGGCCTTCTTTTTAACTTTAGCGTTTCCATTATCCATTATTTTCTTCAACGAAGTATAGGCGTTCATAATTCCAAATTTCCACAGTATTTTAGCTGCATTAAGCTGAACTTCCTCATCTTTGTCCTTTAAAAATGGAAGAAGAATTTCAACTATATTTTTATTTTTATACTCTCCTATAGCTTCTATTGCGGCACTTCTGTTTTCAGGATTACTACTTTCTAAAGCGTTAGTTAAAATACTCAGGCTCATATCTGACTTTAATTGAGCCAGCGCTTTTAAAAAATCAGGATATTTATGATTATACTCTTTTTCCTTAACTTTTTTATAAAGTGTTTCTACCGCTTTGTTACTGTCAGTTTCAGCCATCGCCAAAATAAGTTCTTTTTTTACATTTTCGTTTTTTTCTATTAAAAAAGTAGAAATAAAATGTTTTAAATACGTGATGTTTTTTTCACCGCTGAGAGCCTTCACGGTGTTTTTTCTAACAATACTCTCATCATCTTTAAGAAGCGAAATCAATACGGGGAAAACTCGTTTTGTGTGAATTCTTGATAATGTATGCGCACAGGCTGCTCTATCCATTTTATTGTCACTTGAGGCAAATTTAACAATTTCTGGGAAAAATTCCTCTCCCGCATAATCATAAAGTGCGTATAAAATATTTAATCTAACTCGATGGTTAGAGTCGTCCTTCATAGGTAATAAAAACTCAGTAAGATTTTTACCTTTAATCTGACTTATTGATTCTACCGCGTTTGCGCGAATTCTTGAATTTTCTGCAATAAGATTTTTTACAATATAAGGAATATTATCAGCGTTTCCTCCAATTCCCAGGGATTTAACAAGAGTCGCCTTTACAAGTGGTGATGTAGTTTTTTCAATATTGTTGACAGCATATTCTGATATTTTTAAGTACTGATGCTTGTTTAATAAATCAATTAAGATCATCTGAACAGCTTCAGTAGAATTTTTCAAAGCCGAAAATAGAATTTCACAGCCAGATTGATCAAGCTTTTTACCTTTAATTTTATTTAAAGCATATAACTTTACATTTTCATCTTTTTCATACAACATCTGTAAATATATATTCATATTACCTCCTGTAAGCACAGCGCTACTTATATATTATTTTTTCTTCCTGATTTTTTTCATCTATAAAAACTATATGACTGCTTTCTACCTTTGACAGACTTAATACAGTATTTTTTAAAAAATCTCCAGAGCTCAAATAAAGCATTTCACCGTCATAACGTATTATTGCAGTTTTGACTCCTCCCCTCTGATAAAAGCCCCTGTACTCAATTAAATTAAGATTATAATCCGGTTTATACTTTATTTCTTCTTCTTGTTCATCCGTATTTTTTTCTTTTTTATAAAAAGGAATAAATAAATCCTTTTTCACCTCAGAAACTTCTTTTTTTTCTATTCCCTCTTCCTCTTGAATTTCCTTCTGTTTAATTAATCTATTATATAAATAAGAAATTCTATCCTCAATTTTTTCTTCAAACTCTGTTATTTCATCTGAATTATAAACTTTATCCTCACTTTCGCTTCTTTCTACAGTATCTTCATCTGTTGGTTGAGGTTTTGTCTGCGTATTTTCTATTTCTTCTATTCTTCCTGTGGGGTCAAAAACAACACCGTTTTCATCTATTTTAAATCTCTGCTCTTCTCTCTGTCTCATAAGTTCTTCGTTATCCTGCTGGGCTTCAACTGTTTTTTCTTCACGTTCTAAAACAGGCTGCCAGAAGAGCTTGTTAATAACAAATAAAATTAATATTAAAGCAAGTCCAGCGTAAATAAACTTAAATTGGATAATATTCTTTTTAATTATTTCTAACAGCTTTAACATTTGTCTCCCTTATATAGGTAAATAATTTTATACTTAACTCCATCTCCTGTTTATATGAGGAAGAATTAAAAAGAGTTACAAAAGAAATATCTTTCTGTTTTAAAATCCAGGGTAGATTTTCTAAATTAAATAAAAAAGTTTTTATATTTCTATAATCCCCTTTAAAAAAAATTTCAAAATCAAGCTTTATAAAACCTGTCAGGTTTACCTCCCTCATGGGAGTATATTCAAAAAGTTTTATATCAACATTTGATTTATCGCCAATTTCCTGAATTGAAGACATTATAGCCGGTATATCTTTTCTGGTTATAAAATAATCTTTAAACAAATCTGTTTTATTGTTCAGCTCACTTTGTTTTACTCTTCTTTCATTTAATTTTATCTGAAGATTTTCCATCTCCTCTTCAAAATTTTGAATTTCACTTTCAATTTGAGCAATTTCAGTTTCTTTTAAATTAATTTTTTCACTCTGATTTTGCACAGATAAAACAAAGTATAAATTAAGAAAAACAAATATAAGAATTAGTATATAAGAGGCAAAACGTTCTAATATGGATTTCATTCTAATACTCATACCTGTTCCTCTTTAAGCTTCAGTCTAATTCTGAAATTAAATAATTTTAAGTTAATTTCTTCTTTAAAAGTTTTCTCACTCTGAAGTAAAAAAACCTCAGAAAAAATTTCCTGTTTCATCAACTCTTCATAAAACTCGCTTATCTTATAATTATTTTTAGCCTCTCCTGTAATAACAAACTCGTTAATTTTCTCTTTTTTTATATTATCCACCCAGAGTTTTCCGGGATTTGATTCTTCAATTGCCTGAAAAAAGCCATACCAGGAATAAGAAGATTCGCCAAGAAAGTCAATTAAAAATTTTATATTTTCTTCAATTTGCAGGGGTTTATCCAACAAATTAGCTGTAGTATTTACCTCATTTTCTTTTACATTAAAATTTCTTTCGCTCTGCTGTAGTTCTGAATTAATTTTCTGAAGCTTTTTTTCGTTTGAATTATTAACAGGAATGTACCACGAAAAAGTAATAACGATGATAATTGCGCATATAACCCATGATTTGAAATCTCTTGATATGCTTTTTCTATCAGATGGTAATAAATCCAGTTTTAATTTCATCTATAAAGTCACCCTTTTTAAAAAATACTATTTAAATTATTGTTTAAAAATTGTCTGCTTTTTACATTATCGACATAACGAACTTAAACAGGAAAATACCGGTTGCCATTATGAAAAAGAATTATTAAAGGTTTGAAGAATTTTGTTTTTTCTAATTGCGAATTATTGTTTTATCTTATAGCAGAACCGAGTGCCGGGAGAAATAAAGCAAGTTGATTTTCGGGAACTTCATTTCCGGATGAATCTACACAGTTAATCAACTCTGTTCCTTTTACAACATCAATATTCAATCTTGCTCTTAGTTGATGTTTTATATTTTTTATATTTGAAAACCCGCCAGTAATTATAACTTTATGAATCTCACTTTCCTTAAAATTCTCAGTATAATATTCATATACATTAAAAAGTGACATAATCAACTCGGAAAATACTGGTTTAATTATTTTAAAATTCTTAATGCTGTCCTGTTCTTCGGCGATTTCAGGCAAGAATAATGTTTCATTATATAATATTTTTTCAGCCTCTTTATGACTAATTTCTTCAGCTTCAGAGAGTTTTTTTGCAAAATCATTGCTTCCTATGAGTCTTGTCTGGGCAGTTCTAAGCTTTCCATTTCTAAAAACTGTAATTGTTGTTGATTTATTATTAAAACATACTATGGAAATATTCTTATCTTTATTTTCTTCTTGATCCATATAATCAGAAAATAAATTTACAACATTAAACGAATTTATATCAACTCCGACAGGATTCAATCCCAGTTTTCTTATCTGTTTTTCTATTTCAAAAAGATTATTCCTTAATATAGCCTCAATAAGAAATATTTTTTCCTTATTATTATCTTCTACTTCCTGCATATCAAAAAACCATCTGTCAATACTAATAGGTAATGTTGGTTTAAGCTTTTTCAAAACCGCCTTTTTAAAAGCTTCCTTTGGATTTATATTTGAATCAACTTCGCTTTTTTTAACATTAATAAGTCTTATAATAACAACGTGATCGGGTATTGTTACAAAAACATTTTTTTCCATGCTTTTAAGCCTGCTGTAAACAAGTCTAAGCACTTCCAATATATTTTCTTCATCATTTATTTTTGACTCCTGCAGAGGAAGAAAATTAAAATTATAATTGGCCTCTTCCATAGCATGATTAATTTGAAAAGTATTTCCATTAACTTTTTCAAGAATAAGAGCCTTGGAATTTCTAGTACCAATATCTAATATTATATTTTTATTTTTAGATTCAAATATTTTCATAATTTATAGTACAACTTTTTCATATTCCTCTTTGCTGATAATTCCCTGTTGCAGCTTCTGTCGAGCGTCCTGTTCAAGCGAACACCAATAATCCAGGGTTTGGGCATATTTTTTTATAAAAATTCCCGCTTCATCCGCAGCAATCATTTCTTTAATTTTTTCATTAATTTCTAAAACCTCAAAAACACCAGTTCTTCCAGAGTGTCCAGTGTTTTTACAGTCGGGACAAACAGCTCCTTCTTTGTTTTTGCAAACTTTACAAACTCTGCGTGCCAGTCTCTGTGCAATTATAAGTGTTAAAGCATCAGATATCAACTCATGATTAATTCCAAGATGCTTCAACCTTGAAATAACCTCAACAGTAGTATTTGCGTGAATAGTTGTAAAAACCAGATGACCGGTTAATGCTGCATTTATAGCTATTTCAGCAGTTTCTTTATCCCTTATTTCACCAATCATTATTACGTTGGGGTCCTGTCTTAAAATTGATTTTAGTCCTCCGGCAAAAGTAAGGGATTTAGCAGGGTCTTCTCTGTTAAGTTTTACCTGTATTTGATGAATACCATCCATTCTGTATTCAACAGGGTCTTCAATAGTTACGATTTTAATTTCTTCGCTATTTATTTTATTTAACATTGTATATAAAGTTGTTGTTTTACCAGAACCCGTGGGACCAACCACCAGAATTAAGCCATGCTGCTTTTTTAAATTCTGAAATACTGTTTCTGTATGATTTTCACTTATTCCAATCTCTTTAAAAGAGAGCGGAGTATTTTTTTTATTAAAAATCCTTATCCCAATATTCTGCCCATACATTGAAGGTAAAAAAGTAACTCTGAAATCAACATAATCTTCAGAAATTTTTAGCTGAAACCTCCCGTCCTGAGGTACAAATCTTTCTGTTATATCAAGGTCGGCCATTATTTTCAACCTGGTAATAACAGCCTCCTGAGCATTTTTTTCAATTTCCATTATTTTAAATAAAACACCATCAATTCTATACCTAACTTTAAGATGTTTCTGAAAACATTCTATATGCACATCTGTTGCATCATTTTTAACTGCATCATAAATCAGTTTATTAACAAGTATTACAACTGGCGCATCTGTATTCTGAACATCATAATGATCCAAATCGTCATCATTTGAAACTTCTTCAATTTTACCGGTTTTCAATTTATGGGCAACATCATCAATTGAAATATCTGATAAAGTTTCTATTTCATCCTTTTTATTATATCCTATTCCCAGATTTTTTTTTATTTTTAATAGGGAGTTTACGGTTGTAATACAATATTCTACTTTATATCCAGTCAGTTCCTCGATTTCCTGAAACATAAACACGTTTGAAGGCTCAATGGTAGCAATTTTAATCCCATTCAATGTTTTTTCAAGCGGGATAAAATTATACTTGGAAAGAAGTGCTTTTGGGAAAGATTGAATAAGATCTCTGTTTAATGATTCCATTGAAATCTTAATAAATTCCCGGTCATAAATAACCGCCAGAAGTTCAAAATATTTATCTTCCGTAATTAAACCTTCTTTAATAAGAATTTTATACAAAGGTTCTTCGGTTTCACCCTGTCTAATTTTAGCCCAGTTTAACTGAGATTTACTTATATAATTTTTTTGGATTAAATAATTTTCAATTTTTTTAATCATTTTTATAAATCCTTATATTTAGAATTTCCGCTTCTTATATATCTAATATATTCAATATCAGCTTCATTAAAATAATAATAATTTTCTCCATCCTTGGAAACTTCCCAGTTTATGCTCTTAGTTGTGGGATCAGGTGGAATCTTATGCAAATAAATATACCCCCCTGGAGTCTCCGTTACCAGCTCTTCTAACGAGCTAGGATAGCGGCCAAAATCGCCGTAAAAATCATCAATAACCTTTCTAATTGTACTCAAATTAGCCTTCAGAGCATTTACCTCAGCCTCGGAAGATAACTTAGGAAAATAAAGCGTGGCGCCTCCAACAAGAACAACCACAATTCCAACCGATATTATTAATTCAATCAGAGAAAATCCTTTTTTATTCATACATTACCAGCTTGAGTATTTTTCTCCAGTAATTGATAAATCATTATTAGAAGTACGTACATCAAATATATCATCCCCCGTTTTTGCGCGGTACTGGTCGCCATAGCTTTCAAAATCTTCCCAGTCTCCTCCGGTTGAATTCCGGTACTGCCACTTTTTACCAAAAGGTTCCTGAGGCACACGTCTAATATAATATTTATCAACCATCTCTTTAAGAGAAACTGGATAACTTCCTTCTTCATCTCTATAGCGATCAATTCCATCTCTTATACTTCTAAGGTAATATTTCAAATCTCCCTCAAGCTCTCTTACAAAACCTATTCTTGAAACCGGAAAAGCCACAGAGGCAATTATTGCAATAATTATAAGAGAAACAAGCAGCTCTATTAAGGAAAATCCTTTTTCATTCATTAATTTCAAGGTAAATCTCTCTATTAATAATATTATCAGATTTATATTCTACTGGACCAAAATAAAAATCATCTCCATCAGTTATATAAAAATCAAATTCTTCTTTTACAGGAAATTGTGTTTTCAGAAAATAGCAGTTGTTTTCATCATCTTTTTGAAGCGCTAGAAAGTGTGCATCCCAGCTTAAAAACAACCGGTCAAATTGTCTATCTGATTTATTAACCAGATTAATTTCTATTTCCTGTTTATCAAGTTTTAAATTTAAAGCTTTACTTTGGTTAAATTCAAATGTTTTTGAATACCAGAGAGTTCCATCTTTTTTTCTAATTTCTATATAATGCTCATTATCTGTTTCAAGTTCAAACCTTTTAAAGAAAAAATAATCCTTAAAAATAATTTTTTCAGGATTTTTATATTCCCACGATTTAAACAGATAAAAATCTTGTTCAAACTCAGCTTCAGGTTTTTGAATATTTAATTCAAAAAACGAGCCAGAAAAAACAACTATAGACGAAAAAAACAAAAAAAACGAAAATAATATCCTTTTAAAGTTTAACATATTTCCTTCCCCTTTTTTTCTTCCTTTTAAAGTTCAAAACAAGCTGTTCCTTAAAACTATGACAGCTTATAATCTGACATTCAGCACTCTGTTTACATTCTCTTAAACATTTTGAACAAAGGTATGCATGTTTCATATTATTTTTTAATTCTTTTTTTTTCATTTTTTTACTTTAAAAAAAATCAAGCTTATATCATCATTTACTTTAACAAGTTTAGACATTAGATGTTCAGTAAAAATATCGGGATTAAATTCTTTTTCCCGCTCAAAAAGCTCTTTAATATAATCCTTTATATTTTCAATTCCAAAAAATTCTTTGTTTTGGGTTTTTGCCTCCATTATTCCGTCTGTAAAAACAAGCATTATGTCATTTTTTTCAAGGGAGTATTTTCCATGCACCGGGTTAATATCAGGAAAAAGGCCAAGCGGCAGACAGCTCTCATCAGACAGAAAAAAAGCCTCTTTTTTATCAAAATTAAAAATTAATGGGTAAGGATGTCCCGCAACAATATATTTTATTTCCTGGTGTTTAATATTATAAAGACCAAAAAACGCGGTTACAAGGACTTCTTCAACCCCGAGATTCAGAAGTTCATTATTCACACTATTGGTAAATTCTTCAAGACTGAAATTCTCTGTGTTTTTTACATAATCCCGGGTATGAGTTTTTACCATAGCTCCCAGAATTGCAGAGGATGTTCCGTGCCCTACAACATCGGCCATAATAATAAGAATATTTTCATCATCAATAGCTAAATAATCAACATAATCTCCGGATAAACCAGAATATGGCTGATAAAAAAAGTCAAATGAAAAGAAATCATTTTCAACTGGGGCAGGTAAAAATTTTCTCTGCATTTTGGAGGCAAGCAGAATTTCATTTTCAACAATTTTTTTCCTGTGCCCCAGTTCGTCAAGCGTCTGTTTCATTTTTAAAGCATTTTTTATTTTAAGCTCAAAGCTCATTATCTGATCTGAAGAAAGCGGTTTTACAAAATAATCATATATACCATATTCATAGGCTTTATGAATAACTTTATTATCACCAAGTGCAGACATTACAATAACTGGAATGTTACGGTTTTCATTTTTAACAAAATTTTCAAGAAAATAAAAACCGTCATATTCAGGCATCATCATATCAAGAATAATTAAATCCAGATTAGGTGAATCATCAATAACTTCCAGCGCATGTTTGCCATCTTCGCTTTCAATAACAAGATATTCAAAATCACTTTCTATACTTTCCATAAGTGTTTTTAAGAATTCCCTGTTCACATCAGTATCATCAACTATAAGAATTTTAAAGTTAGTTTTCATATTTTAAAGTATATAATAAAATTGCCAATTATACAAAATTCCGGGCATCGGTAAAAAAGTCTAATTAACAACATTCCCTTTATAATCCGAAAAATTAACTAAAAGCATAAACTTTTAAACGAGAGGGTGGAATGAGCCTGAAAAAAATATTTTTTTTAATAATCCTGACCTTTTTTATATGTACATCATATTCAAGTTCCGGTCATCCTTCTTTAGTTCGCTCTGTTCCTGAAAATAACGAGCGTGATGTCAGCATAGACTCTGAAATAATCCTTGAGTTTTCTCATCAGATAGATAAAAAGAGCATTACAAAATCTTCATTAACCCTTTATGACGAGTATGGAGAAGAGATCGAAACTACAACAGCATTTGACGAAAAAGGTTTTAAAGTTTTTATCAAACCTGTTTCTTCACTTTACTATGGCTCAAACTATAATATTATTTTAACAGGTTATTTAATAAAAAATATAAATGGAAAAAGTTTAAGAAATAACTACAATATATCTTTTCAAACTCTTTCTTCGGCCGAGTTAAAGGGAGGACAGACAGACCCTCCTAGATTAATTTCAAGATACCCGGCAGCAGATGCTGAAAAAGTTCCTGCAGATGCAAGAATTCTACTTACATTTAACAAAGAAATAAAACCATCTTCTATAAATGAATTCACTTTCAGAGTTGAGGATATGCACGGAGAAAAGGTGCCCGGAACTTTTAAATATTCTCATTCCTTAAAAAGAGCCTCTTTTTCTCCTTCAAAACCTCTAGAAAATGAAATGATTTACAGAGTTTCTTTAACAACTGGAATCACAGACAATCATAATAACTTTTTAATAAACCCTGAAACCTGGAGGTTTAAAGTTGAACCCGCGCCTGACAAAACTCCACCTTTTATAACTTCAACCTCTCCAAAAGATAACGCAAAAGACGTTTCAATTAACTCTGAACTCGCCTTTGTTTTTAATGAGCCTATTAATAAAAATACAATTAACACTCAGAATATAAAATTGATAAAATCAACCAGCGAGGAAGAAGTTCCAGTTGAAATTAAATATTCATCAGTATCATTCAGAACAGTTATTCTTCCTGAAGAAGAACTACAATTTGATACACATTATAAAATAAGTGTTTCCCGTTCAATAAAAGATAAATCCGGTAACTATATGCTTCATGATTTTTCTTTCAGATTTCACACAGAAGAAGAGGGTGATACAACTCCACCAGAAATAACCTCGACAATTCCTACAGAAGATAGAGAAAATTTTAAAATTGATAATCAAATTGTTCTGTTTTTTTCAAAACCACTTGATAACTCAACTTTAAATGATGAAACAATAAAATTATATAAAATAGGTGATAAAAAAACAATTATAAATAAAATGGTTTTATATAATCAAAGCGAAACAAAAGTTGTGATTATTCCTGAAAAAGACTTAGAAAACAAAACCCTTTACCGTTTAGAGGCCGACGGTGTCAGAGACCTTGCTGGAAACAAACTGAAAGAACTTTATTCTCTGGAATTTAAAACAGAGCTTCCGCCAGACTCATCACCTCCATTTGTCAAAGAAATTCAGCCCGAAAACGCCTCTTTTAATATATCTATTTCTCCTGAAGTAATTATAACTATGAGTGAACCAGTTAACACAAAAACTGTTTCAAATAAAAGTATTAAGTTAATTAAGAAGGAAACAAAAGAAAGAGAATATTTGAATTTTAACTTAGAAGGCAGAGAGACAGACAAAATTAAATTCAACCCTGTCGGAAATCTTGAATACTTAACTTCTTATATACTTATAGTTGGTCCTGAAATAGCTGACGGATCAGGAAATATGATGGAAGAAGAACATAAAATCAGGTTTACTACAAGAAGAAACCCTGATATTATACCTCCTGAAGTAGTTGACATTAAACCGGAACCTAATTCTTCAAATGTCTCAATTAATTCCGTAATCGAACTTACTTTCTCAGAAGAATTACGTGTTGAATCAATTAATCCTGGCAGCATTTTTCTTTTTGAAGGTAAAAATATTGTGGACTGTGATTTTAATTATAATGAAAATAATCATAAAATAACCATGCGACCTGTGAATTTATTGAATTATGACACAAAATATAAAATATTAGTAACTCCAAATGTAAAAGACCTTGCCGGCAATGCCTTTAATGAAAAAGCCTGGTTTTTCCTTGCCGAAAGGCCACCTGACACTACTGCGCCAACTGTTTTATTTACCTCGCCTGTCGAAAATGCATCAAACGTTTCTGTTGATACAATGATAACAGCTACTTTCAGCAAAAATATCGATGCTGACACTTTGAAATTCCGCTTAAATGACGGCAAAAACGAGATTGAATCAGAAGTATTTTATGATCAAACATCAAAAAGAGCAATTTTAGAACCTGAAACAAAATTAATGTTTGATAATTTCTATACTGCCATTATTGAAAAAACAACTTCCGATAAATATGGAAACGAAATGACTCAGGATAAAGTATGGAATTTTACTGTTGAAAGCAAACCAGACACTACTCCGCCATCTATATTATATTTTGAACCATCAGCCGGAAGAGATAATGTAGCACTTGATACTCATATAAAGATTAATTTCTCAAAATCGATGAAGGAATCCACAATTAACGAGTACTCTGTAATGCTCTCTTCAGAAGAAGGGCGAAAAATCCCAGGTACTGTAAGCTATAAAAGCGAGCAGAACGAGCTTGATTTTTATCCTGAAAAAAAACTTGATTATAATACAGAATATCAATTTGTAATAAATAATAATGTGAGATGTGCCGCAGGAAACAATCTAACTGAAGCTTTCAAATTTTCTTTTAAAACAAAAAAAGCTCCTGATACTGAAAGACCCTATATAAAAAGTCATTTTCCAGAAAGAAACCATAAAAGAATTCCTGTAAACCAGAAAATAGCGATAAGATTTTCAAAACAGATGGATAGGGAGAGTTTAAATAATTTCACTATAAAACTCAGCGAAGAAGAATCTGGAGTTGCCGTTAATACTGATATAAAATATGATTCTGATAAAAAAGAAGCCCTTATTATACCTGAAAATAAATTCTATTATTATACAAATTATATTGTTTCTGTTTCAAGAATCGTACGTGATTTATCCGGCAATCATATGAAATCTACTAAAATATTCAGTTTTCAGACAGAGCCTGAGCCAGATAACATTCCTCCTGAAATAATTGAGAGTTATCCCGAAGACAAAGATGAAAAAATTGGTATAAACGATAGATTTTACATAAGGTTCTCTGAGGTCATGCTTGAGAAATCAATTAACTTAAATAATATTTACTTAAAGGACAATGAGGGCAGTACTATCAGGGCTAAGCTGGAATTTCTCGAGGATGAAAACCTTGTTAATATTATACCTGCCCAAACACTGGAATATGAAAAATACTACTCCATACATATTACCGAAGCAAGCGATCTGGCCGGAAATGTTGTTGAAAGTGGTAATATTATAGAGTTTAAAACAGAAAGTCTTCCCGACCTTGAACCACCTGTAATTGTTAAATTTAGGCCAAAAAATCTTCAAAGAGACGTCTCTGTTGAGGATGATATTATTCTCGAATTCTCAAAAAAACTTGATAAAGAAACTGTTAATAATAAAAATATAAGACTTGAAAAAAGAAGCAAAAAGATTGATATAGAGATTTTTTATAATGAGGAGGAAAATATTGCAGAAATTAAACCTGATAAAGAGCTTGAATATGAAAGCGAATACAGAATGCTTGTTTCCTCATCAGTTGCCTGCAAATCAGGTAATCCTCTAAATAAAACTTATATATGGCGTTTTTACACAGAAGAAACTCCTGATAGAACTAAACCAAGATTAGTAAACATTACTCCAGCGGATGGTGAAGAAAACGTGGCACTGACTGAAAAAATCACAGCCTATTTTTCAAAACCTCTTGACCCTGAATCTATAAATAAATACACTTTCTATGTTCAGGATGAATCTGAAGAACGCCTACCAGCATCAATTGAATACTCAGAACAAGAAAGTCAGGTAGTTTTAATTCCCGATTCTCCTTTAAAACATAAGCAGTATAAAATAACATTAACAGAGGGAATTAATGATAAAGTTGGAAACGTGCTGGAAAACCCCATGGAAATCAGGTTTTTTGCCGGAAACGCAAAAGAATTAACGCCACCTTATATTGTGTTAACAAGTCCCGAAAATAACTCTGCTAATGTTTCGACTTTTGCAAATATTTCGGTTACATTCAGCTCTATAATGGACGAGAATACAATTAATAAATATACTTTGATTTTAAGTGACGGAGTATCCTCTGTTAAAGGTGAATTCGTTTATAATGAATATCTTCGAAGAGTTACATTTAAACCCGAAAAAGAGTTGAAAGCAGATACAACATATACTTTAACAATAACCAAAAGCATTAAATCAAAATTTAATTTACCAATTGAAGAAGCTGAAATTATTAGATTTAAAACTTCGGCAAATTAAAAAACAGGAGGATTTTTTTGAAAAAAATAATATTACTTATTACTCTTATAAGCCTATTTAACCCTGTTTTTTCAATTGTCAGAGAACATTACCCTACATCCCAGAAATCCATATCAAAAGATACTCCAATTTATTTAAGATTTTCTAAAGAAATGGATGAAGAATTTATAAATAGATTTACGTTTATTTTAAATGACGGCGTTTCTGACATACGTGGAAAAGTTGTTTATATTCCAGAAGAGAAAAAAGCAAGTTTTATTCCAAATAATTATCTAAAAGAAGGTAACACCTACCGCGCAATGCTTTATAAAGGGGTTAAAGCCGAAGACGGAACAAAACTGAAAGAAAATTATGTATGGTCCTTCAGAGTAACAGGCAAAACAGATATTATTCAAACAATCGATGATTTTGATATAACTCGTGATATAAACCCAAAAAGAAAAGAGGATTTATCTATTTTAACCACCGAACCCGAGCAGAATACAATTATTGAAAAAACCAACCCTATAGTTGTAAAATTTTCTGCTCCCATAGATGAGAGCACTGTTAATCATTATACTTTTATGGTCAAAGGCAAGAAAGCTAAAACTGATGGAAAAATAGAAGTAAAAGATAACAGTATTATATTTAAACCCTTTAAACCTTTTGAGCTTGATTCTAACTACAGAGTAATGGCAACAAATTTCATAAAAGATATTAATGGATCAACACTTAAGGAAACCTATGAGTTCAGCTTTCAAACTGCAGGTGTCAGAAAAGATGAGTTTCCGGAAGTTGTAGAAACTTATCCGGGAAATTTTGACAAAAATGTAGCTCCTAACTCTTCAATTATTGCCAGATTCAGTAAAAAGATGGACCCTTCTACTCTTAACAGATTCAATGTTATTTTATCAGATGGTACGCAGAATGTGTGGGGTAATATCTCCTATAACGAAAAAGAAAGAGTGCTACTTTTTGAACCAGAGAAACCCCTTCCTGCAAATATGAACTGTAAATTCCGTATTAGAGGAAATGTAAAAGATACGGAGGGGAAATTTTTAAACGATGATTTTATACTTGAGTTTAGAACAGGTTCGCAAAAAGAAGTTTTAATACATGATAAATTATCTGACTCTAAACATAAGCTGCTTGAACTTGAAGATACAAAAGAAGAAAAAGAAACACCTTCGCGTGAAAGATTTTTAATGAGAGAAGACTCGCTGTTTTTTGTAAAAAATTATTTTCCTGGTGATAGAGAAAATAATATTGATGTTGAAAGCTCAATTTATATTGAATTCTCAGCACGGCCAAGAATAGAAACAGTAAACGAGTTTACAGTTGTTTTATCTGATGGAGTAAAAAATATATGGGGTGATGTTGAGTATGATAAAAAAGCTCATAAAGCCTGGTTTATACCACGTGAACCTTTAAGGCATAATACACTTTATTATGTAAGAGTTTCTACAGATATAAAAGACGTTAATGGAAATAACCTGGATAAGTTTTATGAGTGGGCTTTTGTTACCGAACCTCTTCCAGACAAGACTCCTCCAAAAATTGTAGAAATTCACCCCGAAGATAAAGAAGAAGATTTAAGCGAAGATGTTGTTATAAAAGCCAGATTCAGCGAAGAAATCAGAACAGAAAGTTTAAATAAATTTACTGTGAGGATATCTGACGGAAAAGATTATATAAAAACAGATATAACCTATGACTCTGACAAAAACATAGCTTTTATATCCCCGGTAAAAGACCTTCAAAAAAACACACAATACAGGGTGATTCTAGGTCCGGCAATAAGTGACCTTGGCGGAAATTTCATGGACGAGGAACTTGAATTCTCTTTCTGGGTTGGTTCTCCTCCAAATATTACCCCGCCGGTTATTTTATCTGTTTCTCCACGTGAAAACGCTCCTGTATATACAAAAAAACCCGTTGTATCGGTTACTTTTAACGAAGAAATGGATACTCAAACCCTTTCTCCTTTTAACTTTGGACTGTTAAAAGAGGATGGAACACCAGTTAAGGGAGTAGTTGAGTATTCTGAAATAAATCACAGGGCAATTTATAATTATCATGAAGAGCTTGAATATGGAAAAATTTATAAAGTATTTGTATCAGAAAGAGTTGAAGATATTGCTGGAAATAAGTATGGAAATAATATTTCCTGGGAATTTATAATTTCACATCCAGAAGAAACACTTCCTGAAGTAAAAGCGTCTTTCCCCTATATGACAAAAACAAATTTCCCTGTTACTTCTGATATTATTGTACAATTTAATAAAGATATGAATCCTGTTTCTTTTAACAGTTTTACCATAAGTTTATCTGACAATAAGAATTTTTATTATTCCGGCGAAATTGTTTATGATTCTGAAAAAAGAGAGCTGATTTTTAAACCTCAAGATGAACTACCTTTTAATACAAAGTTTGAGCTTGAAGTAAGTAAATTCATCCAGGATACCGAAGGAAAGAATATGAAAGAAGATTATAATTTAATTTTTTATACTGAGGGAAGAGGACATGTTAAATAAAATAAAAACTGTCTTTATATTTTTATTTTTATTAACAATTTTCTGTTTTTGCAGAGAACCATTACAGGTTATTTCAGTATCTCCTCTTGCAGAAAGTGATTATGTCCCCTTAAACAGCAATATTGAAGTTACTTTTAATCATGAACTTCTTAAAAGAGATTTAAACAACTTCACTTTTACTGTAAACGACGGTTATACAGATATATCAGGAGAAATTAAATATTTTAAACTTTTAAAAAAAGCAGTTTTTATACCAGCTGAAAAACTAACCATGAATCGAACGTATAAAGTGACTTTGTCTGCCGGAATAAGAGATCTTTATGGTGATAGGCTACGAAGTTCAGTAATATGGACTTTCTCAACTGGAAGAACCCGGGATAAAACACGACCTTTTCTTGTTTCTGCTAATCCCCATGATGGCTATGACAAACTTGACATTACACCAGAAATTTCTCTAATTTTCTCTGAAAGAATAGACCCCGAAGCCTATAATAATATAAAGTTTAAAGATAAAAATAATAAAGAGATTGAAATTGACGTGTTTGAAGGGAAAAGCAGCACTGCAGTTTCAATAAGAATTCTTGAAGAATTAAAAAGCGAAAAAACATATACTCTTCTTATAAACAGTAATATAAAAGATGAAAACAATAATAAATCAGGTATGGATTATAAAATAAGTTATACAACACTTGATAATATACCGCCAACAATTATTGAAACAATACCCGAACCCGATCAGAGAAAAGTAAATATTAACAGTCGCATAAGAATTCTTGTCGATGATGAGCTGGATATAGATACTATCAATGAGTCAAATATTGCTCTGTATAAGGACAAGGAAAAGCAGGCTGTAATATTAAATTTTGATTATGAAAGTCAAATTATTGAAATAATTCCCGAAGAACCTTTACAAGACAGCTCTTTCTACGATGTCTATTTAAAAGAGGGAATAGTTGATAAAGCCCATAATCCGCTAGAACCTTATCATTTTGAGTTTAAAACAGAAGATCTGACTCCACCTTATTTAACAAATCATTTTCCCGAAGATGGGGCTGAAAACATAGATATAAATACTATTATTAAGTTAAAATTTTCAGAAATAATTGATAAAGATAGTTTAGAAAACGGGATTGTAATAACAGACGGCGATAAAATAATTCCTTACTCTTTTGAAATAAACAAATATGGGGTGAATGTTGAAGTTAAACCCGACTTTCCTCTTGATATGAAAACTGATTATCGTATATCTTTAAAAAATACTATTAAAGACCTTGAAGGGAATTCATTAGAAAATATTCCATCATTTGGGTTTAAAACAATTTTATATGATACTCAGGAAATAATGACTAAACTCGAAAGGTACTCAGAGTTTGACGAAAATCAGGCAATGAAAAAAATCCAAAGTATTATTGACGTTCCATTTTATGAAAATTTTGTCCCCGAAGATCAGGTTGTAAAAAATCGCGTTAGGGATAGAGTGTCACCACGTACAGTTGATATTTTTCCTGAAAATAAAATGAAAAATGTTCCTTTAAACAGTAAAATTACAATTATTACCTCAAAAAACATAAACCCGTCAACTGTAAGAAATGGTATTATTATATCAGACGGTGTACATAATAAAATATTTTCTTTCTCGTGGGAACCCGAATTCAATAAACTGGAAATAACTCCTGAATCGTCTTTTAAAACAAATACAGAATACAGAGTAATTATTACAGATAGAGTTAAAGATGAGGTCGGTAACCCGTTCATTTCAAAAGAGTGGCGTTTTAACACTGCCTCGGCTTCAGAAGATATATTAATAGCATCAAAATTACCCGAGGCAGCTAATAAAATTCAACCAGAGCTTCTTGTAGAAGAAGTTATTGAAATGGATAAAAAAACTGTAGAAGAAATCCATGAAGAAGAGAAAAATGAAGAAGAAACAGAACCTTCTGATTCTGTTTCTGAAAGGGCCGAATGGGTAAAAGAAATTGTTCTTAGTTTAGGCAAAAAATTCGCAAAACATTATGAAATAATGACGACTAATCCTGATATTTCAGTTTCAAGATATGAGCTTGGACTTATAGTCAGAAATATAATTAATCAGATTCATGAAAACAAATTAAACCATGTTTTCAGGCACAAAAAGGGTGTTAAAGATATTATTCTTTTGTTCCAAGCCACTGTTGAACTTCAAAGAGAACTTGAGATTTTAGGAGTAGATATTCCAGAAATAGAAGAAAAATTAAAAAATCGCGGAATTCCTGTTGAGAAAATCCGCGAAGATTTATATAAAGGTATTTTAAGAGAAATTAATTAAGGAGTTATTATTGTAGATAAATATTCTCTAAGGTCTCTTTCTTCGTAAAACTCTGAGTCCCCATATCTACTTTGAATTGTACTATCAGTGACAACAGTATACTGACTGTCTTTTAATATCTCAAGAGCCTTTTCATTATTATCAAAGCAGAAAACACTTAAAGCTTTATTTTCAATATGAGTTAAAAAAGTATATACATATTCAATATTAATATCATTTTTATCAAAAAGCTCAAGAACCGGAGCAAAACTTCCCGGTGTATCGCTTACATCAACAACAACAACATTTTCAAGATAGGCTTTATACCCTTCTTTTTTAAGAACTTCAATAGCTGTTTCATCGTTTAAAACAATCATTCTAACTTTAGCAATAACAATATTGTCAGAAGTCTGGGCATTTGAAACAATAGCCTTAATATCAACATTATTGCTAGAAAGAAGCTTTACAATATTATGAAGTTCTCCCGGTCTGTTTTTGGCTTCAACAACAAGTTGTTTAACAAGCATATTATACTCTCCTTTTTATAATTTTAACTTTTTTACTTTATCAAAAATTTTTCAGTTTATTTTATCAGAAACAAAATTATTTAAAAATTTTTGAGCATTGCTTCTTGATATTTTATCAGAAGCAACACTTCTATTCAAGCTTTTTTCAAAAGTGATAATATTTTCATTGTTTAATTCAAGAAGCTCTCTGAAAAAACTATCATATTTTGCCTCAAGCAAATTTCTTTTCAACTTTTTATCAAAATAAACATACTCATAAACTGGTATTTTATCATAATTATGTCCATATAATATATTTATAGATAAAATTGAATTAAGATATTTTGCGAAAAGTCTTTTTTTCATAGGGTTATTTATTGAACTGAGAAAAAATTCTACAATTTCACTGGCAGAATTGCGGCTATTCATAATAAAAAACACATTTTTGCCAAGAAAAGCAGTTTCTATAATATTATTTAAGTTCTGCTCACTAAGCTCTGCCTCATAAAAAATAAGTGGTTCAACACATTGAACTATTCCTTTTATTACAGACCCGGAAGTTGTATTTTTGTTTAAAGTAGAATAGATAATTCCCCTCTGACTCAAATCGAATTTATTGTTTTCATATATAAGAAAAACATTTTTAAACTCATCAGCAAGTTTATCAGCAATCTGTTTAGATACTTCAACAGAATATTCTTCCTTAAACCCGGAAATTATATTAATAGTTCCCTTATATCTATTAATAACACTTGTATAATCAATAGAGTTAACTACTGGTAAAATTACGTTTGAAATTTTTTCTATTTTTGAAAATGAAAGTTTAACATTTTTATCTTCTCTGAAAACTAAAACATTGAATGTTTCGTTTATATAGCTGTACTGAGTGCGGAAAACATTTCTTTTAATAAATTCTTCCTTTTGAACACCAGGAATAATATAGTCTATATACGAATTAAGAGCCTTAAAGTTAAATAATTTATTTTTTTCAGTCTCAACATGACCTGTATTCAAAACAAGACTCAGATAACTGTCTGAATCAATATATAAAACGTTTCCATTTTTAGTGATTAATAACTCTAAAAAAGAGTTTATAACTTTTTTTACCTCAAGAACAATTCTTTTATCGGCTTTTTTAATCATCTTTTCATTATATAAATCAGAAAATTTATTAAACTCAATGTTTTCAGGTATTTCGACAACTTCTTCTTTTTCGTGGTTTTTTTCTTTTTTGTCAGGTTTTTTTTCTAATTCTTCGTCCTTATTATTGTTTTCTTCCTGATAAACCTCTTTTGAGGCAAAATCAGATAAAATATCATCATAATTGACTATTTCCTCTTCTTCTGCCTCAGAAAAAGCTGAAGGTTCTTCGAGTAACTCAACAGGAACTTCATCATCAGTTTTTTTTAATGATTCGTCCTCTTCTACAGGGTTACTCTCAGGTTTTTTTTTATATTTTTTTAAAATAGCAAGTTCTTCTTTATCTTCATTATTAAAAGAAGAGGCTTTATCCATTTTAATCAAATCATCTAAAAGATTTTCATTTGACATAATAAAAAAATCCTTTTATTTTAATCAGAAATAATTTTTGTACCGTATTCCTCTTTATCAAGCTCTTCAAAACAGGTTATAATAACCTCTTTACCTGTACTTTTAACAAAATCCAGGGCAGCCTCGATCTTAGGCTTCATACTACCCGGTGGAAACTGATTTTCCTTAAGCAGTTTCTCAGCCTCAGAAACAGTTATTTTATCAAGCCATTTTTCGTTTTCTTTCTGAAAATTAAGGGCAACTTTTGGAACACCAGTTAAAATCATAAACAAGTCAACATTTAATTCTTTTGCAATAAAAGAAGAGGCGAAGTCTTTATCAATAACAGCCTCAACCGGTTCAAGTTCGCCATCTGTATTTTTTGAAACCGGCACACCACCGCCCCCGGCCGCAATAACAATATAATTGTTTTCTATCATAGATTTTAATATATCAAGCTCTACAAAACCCTCGGGCCTCGGGGAAGGAACTACTCTGCGATATCCCCGGCCGCTGTCTTCAACTATATCCCACCCTTTTTCTCTCTGCAGTTCTTGGGCACGTTCTTTATCAAAAAATGGTCCAACAGGTTTTGTTGGATTTTTAAAAGCATCATCTTCTTTTGATACAATAATCTGTGATATAATTGTGGCAACCTTTTTGTCAATCTTTCCTTTTTGAAGTTCATTAAACATTGTTCGTTGAAGCATATAACCAATGCCTCCCTCAGAATCTGCAACACAAATATCAAGAGGCATAACAGGTATATTATGAAGCTGCTTGGCCGCCTCATTTCTAAGTAAAATATTACCAACTTGCGGACCATTACCGTGGGTGATAATTAAATTATATCCCTTTTTAACAAGTTCTGTTAAATATTTGCAGGTTTCGACTGAATTCTTTATCTGCTCTTCAATTGTTCCTTTTTCAGAAGATTTTATTATACTGTTTCCACCTAATGCAACAACAGCAGTTTTTTTCATTTTAAGTTCTCCTTCTATATTATAACATTTTTTAATTTATTTTAAAAATTCAAGTTCAGCTAACTTGATGTCGGCTCAGACCCCTGTAAAATAGATTTAAAAATTAAAAATCAAAGTAGGCTACATACTCATAAGGAGTTATTTTTTTACTTACTTCAAGTATTTCTTTGTACTTAAGCTCAAGAAATTTATCTATTAAAACTTTTGAAAAAATTCCATCTCTTGTTAAAAAATCATTGTCCTCAACAAAGTAACTTAAAGCTTCTGCAAAATTCAGTGGAAGAGAATCAATTGACTCAAGCTCTTTTTCGTCAAGAGCAAATATATTAACGTCAACAGGACCATAACCAAGTTTTCTGGCATCATGTTTGTTTTCGATACCATCAAGCATCGCAAGAGCTATTGCAGAAAAAGCCAGATAAGGATTACACATTGCATCCATAGGTCTGTACTCAAAGCGTAAATATTCATTAGACTTTACATAAGCTGGAACCCTTACCGCAGCACTTCTGTTAGCTTTACCAAAAAAGATTTTGACAGGTGCCTCAAAACCGGGTACCAGTCTTTTGTAGGAATTTGTCGAAGGGTTTGTTAAGGCAACTAGTGATTTAATGTTTTTTAAAATACCTCCTATTGCACAGTACGCGGTTTCAGAAAGCTGTTTATTTCCATCGGTAAATATATTTTTTCCATCTTTTTTTAAGAACATATGAGAATGAAAACCATTACCAGCCTCATTTTCAATAGGTTTGGGCATAAATGTAGCAGTTTTCCCATTTTTAACAGCAACATTTTTTATAACATATTTAATAATCTGAGTATTATCAGCGGCAGATAAAAGATCCATGAAACCTGTTTCAATTTCCATCTGTCCGGCTCCGCCAACCTCATGATGATTATATTTGATTGGAATACCAAATTTATTGAGCTTTAATGTCATTTCATTTCTTAAATCAGCAAAAGTATCATTAGGCTGTAGAGCATGATATCCACTATGTGAGTTTAAATGATACCCTCTGTTTGAATCTACTTTTCCAGTATTTTTAGTTGATTGTTTAGAAAGAACATCAAAAAAGGCTTTTTCTGAAGTATATTCAAATTTAACATTGTCAAAAATATGAAACTCATATTCAGGTCCAAAAAGAATTTCATCAGCAATTCCCTTATCTTTAAAAAGCTGCATTACATTTTTACAAATATTTCTTGGATCAAGATTATTTTTTTCACCAGAATCTGCAAGAAAACTATCACATAAAAAACTCATTACTTTATGAGAAAAAAAATCATCAATAAAATACTTATTTAAATCAGGTTTCATAACCATATCTGAATTTTCAACTTTGGCAAATTTATAATTTGAAGCATCAAAGCCTATTCCCTCCTCAAGCATTTCTTCAGTCATGTTTTTTGCAGGAATAGTAAGATGATTAAGCTTTCCTAGAAAATCTGATGTTTTAAAATCAATAAGTTCAACATTTTCTTTTTCAATTATACTTTTAATTTTCTTTAACATTATTATACTCCTTTTTGAATATGTTTTAACAAGGGGTCATTATTTGGTTTATAGTAAAAAATAGATAACGTTTTGTCAAGATAGCAAAAGCCTGTACAACAATTCTCAATTTAGCCGAAAATCCTTTAGTGGTCAGGCCTACACACTTTGCTTTTTCGCAAAGTGATGTCGGCGCTGACCCCATCAAATCAAGGATTTTCTCTATTTTCATTGAGAATTGCTGAAGCCTGTACAACAGTTTAATAAAAACAGTTTTCTATAAAATCTATATTATCAGCACTTCCATTAATACATAAAACATCAAACTGCATATAAAAATTAGAATATTTTTTATTTATGAGTAAAAAAAATCCGGCAGCCTTTTTTATTTTTTTAATTTTGTTTTTATTTACAGACTCGGCAGAACTAGTCAAACTATAACTTTTTCGATATTTAACCTCGATAAAATGAAGATATTGCCCCTTGAGAGCTATTATATCAATTTCACCCATCCGGCAGTTGAAATTTTGAATAATAACTTTGAAATCTGCTTTTAATAGATAATTTACGGCAACTTTTTCCCATAGTTTTCCTTTATTGTTCAAGAAATCCTCCAGAAAACATAAAGGTTAAACCTGAAGTTTCTTCAGACTGTCAATTATACTTTCAATATCTTCGTCTAACTCAATTTTTCTGTTTATTTTTTCAATCTGATAAAGATACTTCTCTAAAATTCCCTGAGTTTCCAGATTTTTTTTCCGGAACTCATTTATTTTGTTATAAATCCTCTTATTCCCTTTACTTGTTTTATATACGCTCTTTTTAATTCCGCTTTTTATTTTATTGAATATTTCGTGAAACTCCTCTTTGGATTGTGTTTCACGTGAAAGAACATATTTTATCTGTTCATTATTAAAAAAAAAGATTTTTGACACTTCTTCCATATTATTATAATTATTTTTTTCAATCAACCTGGAAATAATTCCAATAAGCCTGGACTGATTTTCCATTTGTTTTTCAAAAAAATTATTTATTTCTTCCAGAGTTTTAACAGCTGTTCTCAGGGTAAATTCATCTTCCTGATTATTTTCAATGTTTTCTTTTATTTCAATTTTATCTTCCTCTTGTGGTTCTGGAAGCATATCTTTATTTTCAATTAAGTTTCTAACAGTTTCATTTTTAATTTCAGAATTAGTTACAATTATTTCGCCTGTTTTTTCTTTAAGTTCATCTGAAGTTATTTGGTCAAAATCATTTAATAATCTAATAACTTTTGAATTTTCATTAAATTTTATTATGAATTTCAGATTATTATAAACTTCTTCTTTATTTTCTTTCAGTGAATAAATAAAGGCATATCTGAAATAAACGGCATAATTAAGAGGGTTTACCTTTCTGATACGGTTTAAAAAGTTAAGTGCTTCTTCAAAAATCCCACATGCTAAATAAACATCAGAAATTTTAATAAAAACTTTTTCCTCCTTAACAAAAGTCTGAAGTTCAGAGGCAATTTCAAGAGCTTTTTTTAACTCATTTTCTGCTAAATAAATATCTAAGAGTTTTCTACCATATTCAGCCCGCATCCCCGAAACTTCGGTAGAATCAAAAATTTCTCTTAAAATATCTCCGGCCTCTTTATTTTTACCACCATTTAAGTAAATATCAGCTATTTCTTCTTTAACAGAAGTATTATCTTTTTTAATTTTAAGAACTTTTTCAAAAATAGAAATTGCCTTACCATTCTGCCCCATTGAAGCATAAAAATTTCCCAGATTTAAATAACCCTTCTCATTATCAGGAAATTTGTCAATATATTTTTTCCATAAATCTGAAATTTTCATTTTCATTCCCGACCTTAAATAAACAGAGGCAAGTTCAGAATATATAATATAGGAGGGATTATATTTTATGCAGGCTTCCAGAAGTTTTCTTGCATCCTGAAATAGATTTTTTTCCTGATATATTTTAGAAATATATAAATAGGAAACAGAGTAAGAATAATTTAAAAGCACCGATTTTTTTAAATGAGTAAATGCATTTCCGTAGTCGCCAGAATCAAAGTAATTTCTGGCTATAGTAAATTCAGTCTCAGCACCAGCATTATCTTTAATTTTACTTCTCTGCTGTAAAATTGCAATAATTTTATCTGCAGATTCAATCTTATCAATTATTTTTCCAAAAACGTTCCCCATAACCATATTTTGATTATATCATTAATTTTTATTTTCAACAAGAAAAACGAGTGGTCAGGCCGATAGGAGCCGATAAGAGCCGTGAGAGGTGAGAAGTGAGGGGTGAGAAGTAAGAGGTGAGACGATAAGAGCAAGAGGTTAAAATTTATTACGAAATAAAGGGTCAGGTTAAATTGATAAACATAATATACAACTCAACTCTGACCCATTTTTTTATCTTTTTAAGTTTTCAACAATAAAACTTGAAACTTCAATTCCCTTAGAACCACGTCCAAAACCAGCATCCATTCCAGCCGAAACAGACTGCTCATTATTAACCTGAGTTCCTCCCGCAACAAGAAGCACCTTATCTCTTATACCTTTTTCAACTGCTGTCTGATGAAGCTTTTTCTGATTTTTAATATGTATTTCATTATGAGAAATAATTGTTGACATTAAAATTGCATCAGCTCCAAACTCAACAGCAGCATCAACAAGCTTTTCAACAGGAACCGAAGTTCCCAGATATCTGTATTTAATGCCAAATTTTTCAACACCTCCATGTTTAATATCAAGTATTTCCCTCAGTCCCACAGAGTGTTCATCTTCGCCAACAGTTGCGGCAACAACTTTTATTTTATATGTATCAACAGCCTTTCTAATCTGTTCCTCAGAAAGAACTTTTTTCTTTGGTGGAATATAAAGAGTTGATTTATCAATTTTTAAATCAACTTTGCCTCTAAGCTCAATATAAGTTCCTTCAGCCGGATGCATTACCTGCCTGTGACAAACTTGAGGCTCTAAAATATTCATGTTTTTTGCAAGCTGCAAAGCAGCTGCTTCTGCAATTTCCTGACATTCAGGATAAAAAAGAGTAAGCAAAACAGTTCCGTCTCCGTGCCATTCTACTTCCGGAGAAATAAGCCCTTTTTCATCATCCTCAACTTTTGATTTTAACCTTTTATCCGCACAGTCAGTTTCATCAAGCTCATCAATATATTTGATTTTTGAAGAATCGCAGAGCGTGCATCCTCCAATAGAAGAACAGGGTGTATTATCTGCCATATTATAGCCAAAATGACTACAAACGGGCGCAAGATAATCCTTGTCTCTTTCAACAATAGAGTTAACAGCAACCCCTTTTTCCGGGTCTCTTGCTATTCCATCACCATTTCTTTCAGGATATTCAGCAGAATCTACAAACATGCCTTTTTTTACGGCCTCAAAATAGCCATATTCTGCAATCTCTTCCATAAATAAAACAGCCCTTTCTTTCAGCTCCCTTACTTTATCTCTTAAAGGACCCTCATTTTTAAGCTCCACCATTTCCATAAAACCATCCAGGGAAACAAAAGTCTGTTTTGCGGTATTTACACCCTTTATGCTATTATAATGCCAGGGAACGTTTCTTCCCTCGTCGGGAGTTATAGTACTTTGAATATCTGAAGAAGTCATTTTAGATATTAAAGTATCAATTACATGAGTAACAGTTGCCTCATCAGTATCTGACTCAATATATCTTGTATTCTGTTGGGCCCTGAATTTAAAACCCTGAAAAAATTCACGTAAAGCAACTGCATATGGTAAATCAAACCATACTTTGGGCGCAGGCGGAGAATTTGGAGGCACAGTTGATAATCCAATATTTTCTCTGGGAATACCACATTTTACTGAATAGGCACAGTTAAGAGCATGTTGAACCATCAGCTCAGGCATAACTTTCCAGGCTTCTCGGGCAGTTGCATTCGCATTATGCGCTCCATCTATCTGAAAAATACCTGCTCCCCCAATAATATTTTTAGCAACCGCAGCATCAACAAAAGATCTTTTCATATTAATATTTCTATATAAAACATTGTACTGCGGATCCTGATGAGCCCCGTTAACCCCTTCTTCGGCAAACATAACTGCCATTTCAGGTCCAGCAACCCCGGAAACATAAGAATGGAAATTAATTGGTCTGCCCACTTCATCCTCAATTAAATCAAGAGCTTTACGACTTGCCCTAAGCTGTTTTCTTGTGATAGGAACCCCTCCAATACCTTCGGGAGTTCCTTCAATAAGACCATCAATATGACTCTGTCCTGTTGTTCTTATTACCATAATATGGTCAGCACCATGCCAGGCAGCCATCCTCATACGACGTATATCATCTTCAAACCTTCCTGATGCAATTTCAGAAGTAATAATACAATCAGGCTGAGGGTCAATGTCTCCAAAGTATTTAGCAGCTGGAAGAGGAACAGAATTTTTTAAGGGGGTTGAACAATTTTTAAAGTTGAACTTATGCATTTTTAAATTTTTTTCACTATTACGCCATGTCCATCCCTTTCTTCTTGGTTTATAATTTTTTAAATCTTTTAATATCTCATCTATTTTGAGCTTTTCATCCTGTTTTAACATTTTTACCTCCGCCTATTATTTCTTTAAAATTAAAATCCGTTTCTTCGGCGATTTTTTCACCAGCCTCTTCAACGCTTATATTTAAAGCCTGAGAAACTCTTAAAACAACTCCGCCAGCCCCTTTTGAAAGCAGTCCAGCCTCTTTAACTTTCTGCACAATACCATCTGCCCTTAAAGATGTAAATCCCATTCTCAAAAGAACAGAACGCTCTATTGAAGGAGAAGTATGATTATGGGCAAACTGAACAATAGGCTCCATAATTTTATTTGATAACTCCCAGAATCGTTCTCTTAGTTCTTTTTCAGAAAGATTTTTTAAATGCTCTCTTCTTTTTTCAAAACTACTCATTTGTCCCCCATAAAATATGATTTTATTTTCTCAAAGCTCTGCTCGTTAAGTTCTTCTTTTAAAAATTGAATATTATCAGGGTCATTTAAGTCCAACTGATTAAAATTCTTTTTCACATTATTTATATATGATTTTTTTAACTTATTCATGGAATGTTCATTAAAATATATCTGACTGAATTTTTCAGGTATAACTATATTTTTACCAGGCTTATTTTCCCGCGGATTGCCAACTCTAACATCAATACCCATCTCTTTTGCAAAGCTAAGTTGTGCAGTTGGATGTTTTCCGGCACCAGTGTATTCAGTTTCCTGAACAACAATAACTTCATTTTCTGGAAGCTCCTGTGCAAGTGCAACCGCGGCCGCCAAAGAAGTATTTCCAGCAGGCCCTCTTTCAAGACCTTCAAGCTGTGCAAGCATTTCTGTTGTATAAAAAACACAGCCCTGATCAACTGTTAAGTATCTATCCATATATCTAAGCGAGCGGGCAGCATTTTTTGGAACATCAACTCTGTCCGGCCAAGTGGCAAAAGGAATTCCAAACCCAGTATGTCCAGTTGTAAATGATTTTTTATTAAAATCTCTATCTGAGGCCATATGTAATCCTGTTAAATCAACCGAGGCCGCAATAACAGAACTGTTTTTTGCTCCCGCTTTTTCCAGTCCTCTTGCAGTACCTGTTAAATTACCGCCACCTGCGTGTGTTACAATTACATGTTCGGGATGTTTACCAATATTATTTTTACATTCATCAGCTATTTCATACCCCAGAGTTTCAACACCAGCTATTCCAAAAGGAGTATATAACGAGGCATTAAAGTAGCCAGTTTCTTCAAGTACATCAAGAAGACAATAAAAAAGTTCTGGTCCAACAGAAAGCTGCATTACCTCAGCCCCATAGGCTTCACATTTTCTTCCCTTTTCTATAATTTCAGGCTGTCCTGAAAAATTTGAATCAAAAACTTCCTGTAAAATAATACATTGAAGATTATACATGGCTGCCTGACTTGCAACAGCAGCCCCATAATTACCAGAAGTAGCCGCAACAATTCCTTTATATCCTTTCATTTTTGCAACATATGAAGACATTGACGCTCTTCTTGCCTTAAAAGAACCAGAAGCATTACAGGCTTCATCTTTAATAAAAATACGGGCGCCTTTTCCTGCCGGGGAATGTTTTCTTACAAGCTCTGTAATATTTTTCAACTCAAGAAGTGGAGTATTTCCAACCTTTTGAGAAACCTGTATTTCGCGGATTTTTTCCAGAGAAAGGTGGGTGTCTTTCATCATTTTTTCATAATCAAAAGCAAACCCGTTTATATCATAATCAGAATAATCAAGCCCCATAGCTTTTTTCATTATATCATTTTTTCTAGCCATAACAGCCGAATATGATTTATCCATTATTCCCCTCCTTTCAACTCTTTTTTGCATAATTTACCTATATGCATCAGCTCTTCAACCGGTTGCCCAAAATCATGTTTAAAAGCAGGGTTAATCTGAATTAATTTGCCTTTAACTTTTCTGCCTACAGCTGTTTCAATTTCAACCTCTTCTCCAAGATCAGCCTCTTTCTCCAGATAACCATTTACATGCATAATATAATCACATTCCAGAGTATCTTCTGGTATTTTTGAGGTTCTCTGTTCACTTTTTAAAATAACTTTCTGAATTTTAACCCACATACAACCTCCATAGTTTTTATAAAAAAATAAAACCAGGATTAGTCCAATAAAAACCCAATCTGCTCAAGATATTATTCTAGGCAGAGGCAGATCAGACATTGTAACAAGTCCTGGAGAAGCTTCGTTAACAATATGAAGCATATTTACAGCCATTGCCATTGTACCTATCCCTCCGGGAATTTCAGGTTTAATTGCCATATTAACTTCGGGAACCCCCTTTATTTTAATATAATCTCCAGTATTTTCATTTTCAAGATGAGGGTGTATCTGCTGAGGATGTATCATTTTAATAACTGTTTTCCCGTCCTTTATACCATAACCTGTATGTCGACAACCGGCTACCATTCCTTTATCAACTTTTACATATTGTGTTTCTCTATAAACATTGCTTACAATAGGTTCTCTTTCCTGTCTAACCTCATCAAGTTTCCAACCAATAGCCTCTGCAATCATATAAATTGATTCCGGAAATCCTATATGTCCTACAATATCACCGTTTTCAACTCCCTTTTTAAATTCCTCCGGAGTACTTCCAACGCCTTGAGTTTTCATAACTGTGGGACCAAATGGAGATAAATCATTAATTCTTGAGGCCTCTATATAATCTATATTATGATTAACGCCTGTAAGCATAATTACAAGAGCATCAAGTACAAAACCGGGATTAATACCAGTTCCTAAAACTGTGACATTATTTTTTTGTGCATATTTTTGAATCTCTTCTGCCAGTTCAGGTTCACTCGCCCATGGATACGCCATTTCTTCGGCAATTGAAATAATATTTATTTTTTCTTCGGTAATTTTTTTAATGTCTGAAATAATATTTTTTGTAAAAGAATCGGTAGCCAGAATAACTACATCAGGTTTTGTTGTAATATTTTTTTTTGCCTCTTCAAAACTGCTGTAAACAAAGCTTCCAGATTTTTTATCTGTGCATATTTCCCCCGCATCTTTTCCTTTATAATCTGGTCTGCTGTCAATAGCGCCAACAAAATCTACTGTATTCTTTTCAAGCATTAATCTGGCCATACCAGAACCCATTGCACCAAAACCCCATTGTAATACTTTAACTTTATTCATATTTCCTCCCATTTAAGTGGCAATGCCTCTTAAAATAATATTGTATAAATAACCTTCATTTATCGGTATTATAACTTGATAAATAAAAAATTCAACACTAATTGAGATTTGCTACTTTACAGAGGTTAGTTAGGAGCAGATGAGAGCCGTGAGAAGTGAGAGGTGAGAGGTGAGACGATAGAGGCAGATTAGAGCAAGAGATTAAAATTTATTACGAAATAAGTTCCTTGAGAATTACTGATGATTCTTATTTATTATTTACAATATCTGCAATTAGTTATATAATATAAATATGAAAAATAAAGGCTCTGTATATATTTTAGTACTTCTTTCTGTGGCTATTGTTTATATAATTTCTGTTGGCTTTATTTATTTCACCACTACAGCCCGCAAACAGGAAACAATGGACCGACACAGGATTATTGCAAAATATATTGCAGAATCCGGAATTCAAAAAGCTAAAAATACTATTTCAGATATTTTTTATGATGATTTATTTGATGACGAAACCCAGGAAATAAACCATGATAAATTATCACTACTTGACCCTGAAATCGCAAGTGATTTTATAAAAGTTATTGAAATTGATGATTTTATTGAAGATGGCGAGCTCCATATAGCTATTGAGCTTTTAAACCTTACAACAAACCCTGATTTAGCCTCAAGCGTTGAAATAAAACCCGGTGAAGAGGATAATTTCCCCGACAGATTAAATATATATAAAAGTGATGAATCTGGACAATCCTCGCGTAAATTAGGGGGTTATATTGCTATTTTACAAATAACCTCAAAGGGTATTTACCGCGGGCGGGAGTATATTTTAACCTCAAATCACTCAATTAAAGTTACAAATATTGCCCCTATTGGTGAGGAATACACTCTTTTTATAAGAGGTCAAAATGAAGAACATCTAAAATATGGTCGTTTCGTACTATCAAACTGGACCGTTGATATGGAACAAGTTTCAAATTTAATTAATAATATACAAGAACTCTCCGGAAGAGCTGAAGCTCAGATACCCAGCTCAAGCGTAGATGATTTTTCTTCCATGCTGAATTATGTCAAAAATTTTGTTTTAATGAACCGTGACAGTGAAATCAGGGAAGAAGCCTCTAACCTCCTTTTTGACCTGGATTTTAGAAGATGGGGCCGCGTTAGGACAAACGGTGTTCTACATGTTTTTCTTCCTTTTTTTGAAGTAGATGATATTATTAACTACTTTGTTGAAAATCAGTATTACTCCAAACCAGAGGTTGGATATGCAGGCTGTTATAACAGGCTTCATAATACTTATCTAGGTCGATATACACGTTTTGAAGGAAATATACGTAAACATTACTGGCGACTTGCCCCTTATGTTCTATCCAGACATTTCCCTGTTGAAAGAAATGACACCTATACAAGATTCTCTACAGATTCTTATTATCCTCAGGAAAACCCGGAGGAATTTGACCCAACTAATTATATTTTAACCCAACCCAATGAAATTGACAGATTTTTTCATCAGGAAACAAGCGAAAACGTACAGCTTTACGGCACAAGAAATCAGCCTATTGAAATTAATGGTTTGTACAATATCAGAGGGAATTTAAATATTGCCGGATATGTTAAAGGAAAAGGCGCACTTATTGTTCAAGGCGATGTTATTATTGAAGGTAATATTGCCTACAGTGATAATAAATCACTTCTTCAAATTATTTCTCTTAATAATCCAATTACAATTCCACCTATGAACGAAAACATAACAGTTGACGGCTCAATTTTTTCTGAAGAAAGCATCAGAGGCGGACAGAAAATAAAAATAAATGGTAATCTTATTGTTGAAAATTTAAATCGGCAACAGGGACCAGATGCCAGGGATACTATTATGCCCGGGGATGTGGAAATTATTTACTCGTCGTTTTTAAGAAATTATTATGCAAGACATATATATGGGGGTATAAGTAGAAAACCTATAAGTCTATATTTAAATGAATTAACCCCCAGAGAAATTGATATGCTTCGTTCACAGGAAGAAATGCTATACAGGTAATTTATGAAAAATAATAATAAAATAGATTCTATTATTACAATTTTAAAAAAAGAAACAAAATATTTTAAAATTCCTTCGGTTACAATGTTATCCAAGCTCAATATTTCACCCTTTCATATTCTTATTTCAACTTTATTATCTTTAAGAACCAGAGACGAAACTACTCTTGAAGTTTCAGAAAAACTTTTTAGAGTAGCCCAGAACCCTGATGAACTATTAGATATTCCAGATAATAAACTTGAAAAAATTATATATAAAACCGGTTTCTACCGCAATAAAGCTAAAACATTAAAACATGTCTGCAGAGAATTAAACACAAGATTTTCCGGTAGAGTTCCTGATACACTTCAAAACTTGCTTTCAATTAAGGGAATTGGCAGAAAAACTGCTAATCTTGTCTTAATTAAAGGTTTTAATAAATACGGAATATGTGTGGACACGCATGTTCATAGAATCTGTAACAGAATTGGCTTAGTTAAAACAAAAAATGCAGACAAAACCGAGCTTGAGTTGAGAAAAATTCTGCCAGAAAAATACTGGAAAGAGATTAATGATTTAATGGTTAAATATGGTCAGAATATATGCAAACCTGTAAATCCCATTTGTAAAGAATGTAGAATAATTGAGTGTAATTACAACAAATCTAAATGAGGTTTAAAAAAAGGGGACCAAACTTGATAATAGGCTTATCAAGTTCAGCCTGACCCCTTATTTTTATTTTTAAGCTGATTTTTTAAGTTTTTCTTCGACTAACTTAGTAACATCGTGCACAGAATTTTTTGTTTTCATAAATTCATGAATAAAATCAGCGTCTATAGAAAACTTGTGCAAACTTTCCCGTTCTGGAAGTTCATACATTATATCCAGCATGATTTCTTCCATAATAGACCTTAAACCACGCGCACCTGTTTTTCTTTCTGTTGCAATTTCAGCAATTTTTTCAAATGCGTCTTCAGTAATGTTAAGCTCAACATCTTCAAGCTCAAACATCGCCTTATACTGCTTTTCAAGCGAATTTTTAGGGTTACGCAGTATTTTAACAAGAGCTTCCTTATCAAGAGAATGTAAAGTACCAAGAACAGGAATTCTTCCAATAAACTCTGGAATAAAACCATATCTCACAAGATCCTGTGGTAGCATATGCTCATAAATAGAATCTTTATCAGCTGTTTCCCCTTTAACGTCCGCACCAAATCCCATTGCTTTTGTGGCTATTCTTTCTTCAATAATTTTTTCAAGTCCAACAAATGCACCACCAATTATAAAAAGGATATTTGATGTATCAATTTTTAAATATTCCTGATGAGGATGCTTTCTTCCACCCTGCGGAGGAACACTTGCAACTTTTCCTTCAAGCATTGTTAAAAGAGCCTGTTGAACTCCTTCGCCGGAAACATCTCTGGTAATAGAAACGTTTTCAGACTTTTTAGCCACCTTATCTATTTCATCAATATAAATAATTCCCTGCTCGGCTTTTTTTATATTAAAATTAGCATTCTGAATTAATCTTAAAAGCAGATTTTCAACATCGTCTCCAACATATCCAGCCTCTGTTAAGCTAGTTGCATCTCCAATTGCAAAAGGAACATTAAGTATTTTCGCAAGTGTCTGAGCAAAAAGCGTTTTTCCTGAACCTGTTGGACCAACAAGAAGAATATTACTTTTTGTAATATCAATACCTTTCAGCATAGCTTTAGGTGTATTAATTCTTTTATAATGGTTATAAACCGCGACAGATAAAAGCCTTTTTACTCTTTCCTGACCAACAATATGCTGATTAAGACTATCATGAATTTTTCTTGGTTTAGGTATTGTATCAACTTCGGCTTCCACCTCATCTGACATTTCATCCAGCAAAATATTATGGCAGAGTATTACACATTTATTGCATATAGAAACGTTATTTCCTGCAAAAATTTTTTTTACCTCTGACTCATTTCTACCACAGAATGAACATCTGATTTTTGACTTCATGTTATTAATCATTTGAATCCTTCCCCTTTAATATTTCAGTATTTTTTCTAGGCTCGATAATTTTATCAATTAAACCATATTTAAGGGCCTCTTCTGCAGACATGAAATAGTCTCTTTCTGTATCTTTAGCAATTGTTTTAAGAGATTGCCCAGTGTGTCCGGCCAGTATGCTATTTAACAACTGTTTAAACTTGACTATTTCCTTAACCCTTATCTCCATATCTGTAGCCTGACCCTGTGCCCCGCCAAGAGGTTGATGTATCATCACACGCGAATGCGGAAGTGAGTATCTTTTGCCTTTAGAACCTCCCGCCAGTAGCACAGCTCCCATGCTGGCAGCCTGCCCTATACAAATTGTTGAAACCGGTGGTTTTATATACTGCATTGTATCATAAATTGCAAGACCCGCAGTAATAACTCCACCAGGACTGTTTATGTACATCATAATTTCTCTATCGGGATCCTGTGATTCAAGAAATAGAAGCTGGGCAATAATTAAATTTGCCATATTATCCTCTACATCCTGACCTACAAAAATAATTCTATCTTTCAATAAACGCGAATAAATATCATATGAACGTTCACCTTTGGCAGTTTGTTCAACAACTATTGGGACTAACATTAACCCTCCTGTTTTTCACCTTCATTTTTTTCTTTTATATCGGCAGCATTTTTTATAAAATCAATTGTTTTTTCCATTAAAATTTCTTCTTTAACAAGAGACAGGTTTCCAGAAGCTTTTAATGACTCTTTTATTTTCTGAGCATCCTGTTTCATGTTCTGGGCTACTTCTTTAAGTTTAACATCTATATCATCATTTTCAACTTGTATGCCCTCAATTCTTGCAATATTTTTCATTACAAGTTCGATTAAAGCCTGTTTTCCGGCAGATTCCTCATAATTTTTTTTCAGGGCCCCCCTGTCTGAGTTAGTAGCCTTCAAGTAATCATCAAGAGTTAAGTTTGGAAAGTATTTTTTCATATTCTGCTCAAATTCATTAATCTTTGTATCCACAATATAATTAATCATGGAGTCTGGAGGAGTTAAATCCAGATTAGAAATAATTTTATCAATTATTTTATTTTCAAGTTGAATTTTATTGTTTTTTTCTACCTGTTCTTTTGTTTTGTTAACAAAATCTTCTTTAAGCTCTTCTTCAGTTTTATAATTTATTTTTTTAAGAAGTTCTTCGTCGATTTCAGGTAGTTTTACAGCCTCAATTTTTAAAAGTTCTACATCAAACTCAGCCTCTTTCCCGGCAAGTTTTTCCTGTTGATAACTTTTCGGGAAAGTAACTTTAACAGTTTTTTTGTCTTCGGGTTTCATTCCTTCAAGCTGTTCTTCAAAATTATCAATAAAAGAACCAGAGCCAATTTTCAAATTATAATTATCAGCCTTACCGCCTTCAAATGGCTCACCATCAATTTTACCTAAAAAGTTTATAACAGCATTATCACCTTCTTTAAGCCCACGGTCCTTAACTTCTTCTTTTGTACCATGTTTTTCTAAAAACTCTTCAAGATTTTTTTTGTATTTTTCTTCAGTATATTCTTCTTTTTCTAATTCAATATTAAGATTTTTATAGGTCTCTTCAGAAATATCTACATCTGGAACAGTTTCAAGTTTAATAACATAAGAAAAACCTTTTCCAACCTCAAGCTCCAGATCATCTAAATCCTGCTTTAATACTTTGTCATCTATATTTTTAAAAGCATCATAAAAACTTTCTTCAAGCAGCATTTTTTTAGCTTCTTCCTCAAAATATTCTTTGCCTACACGTACTTCCAGCACTTTTTTAGGCACTTTGCCTTTACGGAATCCCGGTATATTAACTCTTTTAACAAGGTCTTTGTATACTCTTTCAATCGCATTATCAACCTTTTCGCTTGGCAAAGTAACTTTATAGGAAACATTACCGTCATTATTTCTTTCAATCTCTTTAACCTGCATTTTGCCTCCAAATATGATTTAATGTTCTTCTATCTTAATTTACTGCATATCCAAATTTGATTCAAAAAACACTTAGAACCAGGAATCAGGCAGAGGAATTTTTTTATTTTACCCAGGGCCAGGTCCTTTATATTAAAAATACAAAAGAATTGATTATTAGTCAAATAAAATAAAATCCCCCGGGAAAACCCGAGGGACAAAAGGGAGTATAATATGTTCTGGGAGACTTTTTGTTTACCCAAGAGGGTATACAAATAATCGATTACTATATATGCAAATAATGTGCCAAAAAATTGAAAATTCATGTTTTAAATTTAAAACCCATTATCTATAAGAATTTGAAACCATAATTAAAACTTTGGTAAAAAAAATTTGAAAACGGGAAATGATTATTTTTTAATCAGAAAATGCTTTAATTTTAGACAATTTTTTCTTTTATGAACTTTAAACATTTTTCAATAGCAGAAGCTCTGTGACTAATTTTATTTTTTGTCTGCAGAGAAAGCTCAGCAAACGTTTTTTTATACTTATTAAATAAAAAAACAGGGTCATATCCAAAACCATTTTTCCCAGACGGGATCTGGGAAATAGTACCCTTTACAAAACCATTAAAAACGTGAAAATCACCGTTACAAAAACAGACAGAACAAAAAAAGGAGGCTTTTCTGGCGTCTTCCGGAACTCCCTGAAGTTCCAGCAGAAGTTTTTTGATATTTAAAGAGTCTCCGCCCCCTGAATATCTTGACGAATATAAGCCTGGAAACCCATTTAATTTATCCACACATAAACCGGAGTCATCTGAAATCACTGGAATTTTATATTTCTGCCAGTAGGCTTTTGCTTTTATTATAGCATTTTCCTCGAATGAGTTTCCTGTTTCTTCAACATACAACTTTTCAATATTATTTAAATTCAAAAATTTAAAATTTAAGTTCAAACAGGAAGCTATATTAACTATTTCTTTAATTTTATTCTTATTTGAAGAGGCAATTATTATTTTTTTCATTTAGAAATATCAAGCCCTAAAACTTCTTTCTGACTTTCTATTATCTCCATAATTCCAAGTTCTGCCTTTGAAAGCATTTCCAGAAGCTGATTATGCGAAAAAGTATTTTCTTCCCCTGTTCCCTGCAGTTCAACATACTCTCCTTTTTCTGTCATAATAACATTCATATCAACATCTGCCTGTGAATCCTCATTATAATCCAAATCTAAAATAACATTGTTTTTTATAATACCAACACTTACTGCTGCAATAAACTGCTTAACAGGATCTTTATCTATTTTACCTTTGTTTTTCATATAGTTGAGGGCATCATATAAAGCAACCATCGCCCCGGAAATTGCAGCAGTCCGAGTTCCTCCGTCTGCCTGAATTACATCACAGTCAACCCATAATGTATTTTCCCCGATTTTTTTTAAATCAACTACGGCCCTTAAGGCTCTGCCGATTAACCTCTGAATTTCCATTGTTCGACCTGAAGGTTTTCCTCTCGTAGTTTCTCTACGGGTTCTGAAGTTCGTTGCCCTTGGCAGCATTGCGTATTCAGCAGTAATCCACCCCTGGTTTTTTCCTTTTAAAAAAGGAGGCACTCCGTCATCGACACTAACGTTACATATTACCTTAGTTTGTCCAAACTCTACCAGCACAGAACCCTCTGCGTGCTTTGTAAAGTTTCTTGTAAATTTAACCTTTCTTTTTTTATCATTTTTTCTATGTTCTTTTCTAATGTATTTAAAATCTGTCATAAAATCCTCCCAATTATATTTAATATCTTGAGTTTAGCAAATTTTCTTAAAAAGCTTTCAGCACTGCATTATAAATGTCTACCGGTTAAAATTTCTATTTTTTGCTAAACTTTAATTCAGGTTTCCAACTATGTTGTCAATATCAAACAACTAATTTAAGTTTACTGTTTTTGCATTTTTAATGCTACTTTCTAAAAATAAACCTGCCAGTTTTTTAAAATTCTCTGGTCTATCTGTTACATAAAATTCATGAAGACATTTTCTGGAATGGGACTTCTTTAATTTTAATTTTTTAATATACTTACTTATTTGAGAACTAGCATCCACAAGCATTACTCTATTTTCGAAAAAATTCGAGATAACCTGGCTTAATGCAGGATAATGGGTACATCCAAGTATTAGTAAATCAATTTTGTTTTTATACTCTGAAAGATATTTTTCAACAATTAGTTTTGCAATTTCTCCCGATACAATCCCTTCTTCAACCAGGGGTACAAAAAGCGGGCATGGTTTTGAGTTGATTTTCAAATTTTTATCAGATTCATATAATAGTTGTTCATATCTACGAGAGTTTACAGTATTATGCGTACCTATAATACAAATTCTATTTTTCTGTTCCTCTAATGCTGCCGCAACTCCGGACTCTACAACTCCAATAAGAGGAACTTTATAAATTTCTCTTAAAAAAGGAAGGGCAACAGAAGAAACGGTATTACATGCAATTACAATTATATCTACTTTTTTTCCTGTTAAAAAATTTAAAGCTTTCTGAGAAAATTCTTTTATTTTTTCAATTGATTTTGAGCCATATGGCAGGTGAGCCGTATCACCAAGATAAACTATTTCATGCTCTGAATTTTTTTCAATAAGTTTTCTGACAATACTTAAACCGCCTAAGCCTGAATCAAATACTCCTATTTTTGCCATAAAAAAATATTAGCATAAAAGGGTGTGTTAGACAAAAAAATATTAAAGTTACTGGTATTTTTTATCGATAACAAAAAAAACACGGACGTTAATATGCAATTTATAGCGAGGTATTTTATGAAAAAACGGATTTTTGTATTTATAGCTGTTCTCGGTTCTATTTATTCACTTTTTTTCACACAGAATGAAGAAAAAATTATAACTTCTCAACCCCGGACAGAAATAATAGAAAATGAAAAAAATTCAGAAAAAGTTGATAAAAATATTGTGTCCTACAAGGGAATAAATATTCATGCCCCTGTTGTCAAAGATTTTGATAATTTTGAGATTATAGGTATTGACCGTAAGGAAATGCCGGTTGTTTATTATAAATTCGAAAATACTATAAAAACTGCCAGGGTTAACGATAAAATTGGAGAGGTTTTTAAAGTAGAAGATATTAATAATAATAAGGTAAAAATTTCTAATATATTAAATGACAGCTATGAATATTTTGAAATCAAGTAATATATGATATAATTTATATATGAACTCAGAAGAAACTCATGTATATTTAAAAAACTATTCTGATGGTATTCATTTATTTAAATACCCATATTTACCTTCAATTCAAAAAGTTTTTCTTGTTTATTCTGATGATATGTGGAAAACAATTTCAGAATTAGAAATGTTTCCCGATGATAAAAATAAAAATTTTCAAGTAGAATTAAACTCACATAAAGATATTGGTTATAGATTTAAATTTTTTAAAAAAAACGAAAAAAACAAAGTTTATTTTGAAGATAATAATCAGAAAAACTACTATTTTCCCTTTAAACAAATTTACTGGCAGGTTCCTCCCAATAAAATAAGTGCCACTTCTGATATTATTTTTAAAGGTAAAAACTTGCTGTTTTTTCAAAAGTATAATAAACAGCATTTTGCCTATATTGTTTTTGAGTTTGATAATATTTTTCATTACAAGTCTATTCTTGATAATTTCAACACTTTTTATATCACAGATAATTGTGCTTCTAATACAAAATTAGTAAAAAAATTAAACGACAAGGTCACCTGGTACATACCTCCGTCTCATCCTGTTATAACTTCTGATTTAAAAAAAATCTGCCAAAATTTTTTTAATTTAAAAAACACGCAGGCGGGAATTGTGAATCTTACAAAAACGTGTAATAATATTGAAAAAGCTTTTTATACTTATTTAAACCTTAATCTTGATTACTTAATTCTTGATAATACAATTTTATGGACCACTGGGGAGGATTAATGAAATGAAAAAACAATTTTTATCTATTTTAATAATATTTTTTTCCTCTGTTTTAATTTTTTCTTTTAAAGTTGAATTTAACCCGCATCCAGACGCAGAATACACTTTAGGTGAAATCAGTATTCTTCTTGAAGAACAAAAAATACAGGGTGACAGCTGGATCGACTCCCGCGAACATACTGTTTTTAGATTCGGCTATCCGGAGTTTCTTCACGATTATTATAACTGGCCTGCATATTACACTTATAATTCACTTAAAGGACCGGATTATTTTGAAGAAGATACAGAGCATAAAATAAATCCAAGTTTGATGATTGTTTCTCAAAAAAATATTGATGCAAATGCCAACACACTTGATCAAAATATTATTTCATTAAATGAACCTCAGATTTTTTATCCATATTTATTTAATCAGCAGTATTTTGCAACAGATATTGATATTGGAAATGTTGACGATACTGATATTTACAGCTGGCCTTTTTTTATTACAAAAGAGGCCGAGACTCAGCAGTGGCAATGGCTTTTAATTGACCCATCCTCCGATCACTGGTACGAATATGACCCACAATTTGTAACAATCGATCAGGATGTTTTAGTAAGGCCTTTAAGCTCAGTTTTTGACCGCACATACTCATTTTATACTGTTTTAGAATCCCCCCATGGAATGGCTTACTGGAAAGATTTAACCTTAAACACCGAACTTTTTTTCAATGTTGAGCCAACTCCCTGTAACCCCAGCATGCATCCTGGGTCTCATCCAAATATTGTAGAAGCTGGAAACGAAGAGGCAACCTGGATAAGGGTCAATACAGATGGAGAAGCTGGTGCAGCCTGGCAGCATAAAAATTATTACCCCCCTTATTCATCGCCAGTAACAGGTGCAAGCAACAGAGTTAACTGGAATATAAGAATGTGGGTTTATGCAACAAATGACGAGGATAAAATTAATCTTGACTGGTTCTCCTCTGACTCCTTTCAGGAATCTTTTTATCAGCATACCTATCTAGGCGACATTATATATGATACTGCCACCACAAATGATAGAAGGTATTCTAATCTTTCAAGAATTTATCCTGTTGATGTTTTAACTGATATTACATTTGACCCGTTTAACCCGGATGTTGCCCTTAAACAGGAAGAGATAAGTTTAGTACCAAGGGATTATGAAGGACTTCTTGATAATAGTCAGGAATATGATTCTTCTACAAATACCTATAATGTTACATACAATCTCGAAAATATTGAAAGCAAAAACGAAGTTGGCGATGATATAATAGAAGACCCTCTATATGGAAGATTTCTGCTTGTATTTTTTCAGGTTTATCCATATGACAGATATGTAACAGATATAAGCGATTTACCGTTTAACCATTATCTTCCAAAACAGTTTAACTATTCTGATAAGACTCATTATCAGGATTTAATTGATTATATTGAGTTTCAAATACCATCCGATTATACCTGGGTAACAAATATGAATGATGAGCTTTTTTTAGACCCCAACGACCCTGTAAGGGATTTCAGTGATTTTCCGGTAAGCGGAAACATTGGGATGCCTCCATTAACTTCTGTGCCGTTAATCAACTCTGTGGAGGCTGAGTTTGATATTGTGCAGTTTGATGTTTTTGTTGACCCTGGCTTTGGGGGTGGAGATGAATACTCAACAGATAATGTTACTCAATATTTTGAGTGGCGGGCTATTCAGAACTTTATGACAGGCACTTATGAAACCGGAAGCATTGTCCGCCGTTCAGGTGATATTTTAAGGGTGGATGATTAAGGGGAGGAATATAAACCATGGTTTTTTTTAATAAAAGAAAAGGAATGCTATTAATTTTAATTCTCTTAATTATTGCAGGGTTAAGTCTTACAATTATGCTTACAATGCCCCGCGAAACACTTCAGTTTACCCGTTCAACCGAAAGACAGTATATTGATGCTTTAAAATCAATTGAAAACTCAATTAACTCAGGGATAAAACACATGGAATTTGAAGAATTTTTTGAAATTCCTGTTGACGGGGAAGGTGTAATTGACATTATTGATTACAGCGACGATCCTTTGGATTTGGTAAGCAATCCTGATATTTATCCTGCCCCTCCAGAAAAAAATGAATTATTCTGGAATATTTCAGCATATGGAAATTATTATATAAGAGGAGATAAGGCAAATTTATTTTTGTTTAATCTTGAAAGAAAGGGATATCTTGCCCGCAGAGTATATTTAAGATACGATAGCGACGAAGGGTGGCAGCCCTCTCCTGTTTTAAAAAACGAGCCGACTCAGTGGGTAGTAATGGTCTCTTATATTTCAGACCCCGAAGATATGTATTTTTACAGACCATTTCAACCTTAAATTCAACCACCTGTTTTTTTCCATTTTATCCCTTTCTTTGTAAGAAGCTCACCTAAACGCTCAATTTGTTCACCATGAATTTCTATTTTACCATTTTTATATGTTCCGGCTGTTCCAAGCGCTTTTTTTAAATCTTTTGCCAGACTTTTACACCATTTCTGATTCTGAGGAAGTCCTTTTATTTCAATAACTGTTCTTCCTTTACCAGATGTTAAACGTCTAATTTTCAGGTTTAAGTCTTTAACGTTAAAATCCTCATCCTGTTTTTTCTTTTTTTTATTCCTTAAATCACCAGCTTCACTTGACCATACAATATTATTTTTTTTCATAATATTTTTATTATATAATTTATTAATGGATTTTTTCAAATTTTTTTTAACGCAAGCAAGAGCATAAGAAAATCATTTGCTTTTAATACAAAAAGTTAAAATTAATTACGGAACAAAATCACAAAAAAATTCAAGAGCGTATATACAGCAAATTGAAAGTACTTCAATATGTAAACTAAACCCATCAAAAGATAAAATCCCTCTTTATAAAGCGGTTTTTTGGGATTTTTGTAGTGGTTGATTTTAACTTTAAAAACATGTGACCAAAAAGCTAACGCTTTTTTAGTGACGAAAAAAGCGTGCTTGAAACAAAAAACATAATATTAAATATAAAAACTAAGCTTAAAGCTGGACCCC
>JBNJGP010000003.1:0-62778 GCA_051747805.1 Candidatus Muiribacteriota bacterium | reverse complement strand
GTCGCAGACCATTTACTGTTATCGTTAGATAACTTTACTATCACTTTTAGGTGATTTTACTAAGCTGAAAGCTTTTTACTTTTATGTAGGCCTGACCACAAAAGATTTTTAAGAAAATTTGCTAAACTCAAGTTAAAACTAAAAATGAAGTTCTTTAAAAGTTTTAAAATTTGTTTTTGAAACTGTTTTTAAAAAGTCAACTCCCTTCTTGTCAATTATAGCCTGTGCAGCCCCTTTAACATGTGAGCAACCTTTTGGAAGTGAAAAACCTAATTCAGTTGAGGTTATATCAAACCATTTTATTAATTCACCCCTTGAAATAATTGAGGCGGCAGCGACTCCAGTATGTCTTTCAGCTTTATGTTCCAGAATTATTTGAGTTTTTATATCCAGCTTGATATTAATATTGTTTGCAAATTTATCAATTATAACGGGCATATTTTTTGTTTTAGTTTTTTTTATAAGTGAATTCAGGGCTTTTTGATGGGCCCATTCAAGAAGCGAATTCATATTATTAAAGCTTTTATAAAGGATATTAAATTTTTCAGGATAAATTCTTACAATGTGATAAGGAATAATTTTTTTTATCTGAGTGTTTATTTTTTTTATCTGGTTACTGGTAATTTTTTTAGAGTCTCTTACCCCAAGCTCTTTTATATAATTAATAGTTTTTTCTTCTACAAAACAGGCGGTAACAATTAATGGACCGAAAAAATCTCCTTTTCCAGTTTCATCAGAGCCTATATGAGAGCTTTCCTCCTGGCCGAACTCTTTATTAAACAGAGAAAAGTAGTGCTGGGCATTTTTACCCTGGAAAACAATTTTCCGGGAATTATAAATAATTACGCTTATCCCATCTTTTTTTAAGAAGGCAGACTGATAAGGACCTGTATTTTTTTCTATAAACCCCTTTTTTTTAAAAAAATCAAGGATTATTCCGATATTATTAATATTATGAGTAATGGTCAATGACATAGATTAAATATACACGTTATAATTAAAGTAGGCAAAGAAAAAAATTAAATGCTTTTATACAGTTTTGTCGATAAAAAAAATATAGGAAAACTATAATTAATTTATTTAGGAGTTTAGCATGGTTTTCGGTGGTGGAAATAATGTTGTAGGAATTGATATAGGTTCAAGCGCGGTAAAAGTAGTTATGATTAAACAGGGGAAAGAACCTGTTCTCACTGCATTTGGTGTTGCCCATTTGCCTCTTGAGGGGGTTGTTGTTGAAGGAAATATTGTTGATGCAGCAACAGTTACTGAAACCCTTAAAGAGCTTATGAAGGCAAGTAAAATAAAAAGTGGATATAATGTAGGGTGTCTTCTTGCACAGAATACAATAATCCGATTTATTAAAATGCCTATTATGAAAGATGATGAGCTTAAAGAAGCTATTAAATTTGAGGCAGAGCAGTATATTCCGTACAGTATAGATGAAGTACAGATTTCCTTTTTTAAACTAGGTGAAATTACCGAAGATGAAGTTGAACAAAATTATATTCTACTTGTATGTACTCCTAAAGAAATAATGAATACTTATCAGACGACTTTGAAAAATTCTGGCGTAAATTTAAAAGTTCTTGACGTGGACTGTTTCGGGGTAATTAACTCAGTTATGCATATGGTTGATCCTGACAGTATTACTGCTGTTGTAGATATTGGAGCTTCAACTACAAATATTGATATTGTAAGGCGCGGAATACTGGATTTTCACAGAAATATAACTATTGCAGGAAATAATATAAGTAATGTAATAAAAGATGTTTTAAAACTCGAACTTTCACAGGCTGAAAACATTAAGAAGGAAGAGGGAAGAGTTGCAATAGAAGAAAGTGATAGAAATGAAATTTCAGATGTTATAAATACTATTGTTGAAGAGTTGGCCTCAGAAATCAGAAGATCATTTGACTTTTTTAAAGCGCAGTCAAGAGAAAAACAGATAGATAGAATTATATTAACTGGTGGAACAGCTAAACTTGCAAACATTGATGTGTTTTTAGCTAATGAATTAGGAATTGAGGTGGTTCAGGCAGAACCATATGAGGCATTAAGTGTAAATGTACCTAATGCAGAACAACTGGAAGATTATCAACAGGAGTTGACTGCTGCACTTGGCCTAGCTTTGAGGGAGGTAGTTAAGTTATGAACAGATTTATAAAAATTAATCTGCTTCCGGAGAAAGCCGGAATAAAGTTACCAAAGCTTCCTATCGGGACAATTATTGGCCTGGTGATGCTTTTTCTTGTTGGCTATTATTTATTTGTACCAAGACTGGAAGCTGAAAGAGAGGTTATTTCTGAGTTGGAAAATAACTTATCTCGACTACGTCAACAGCAGCAGCAGCAGATTGCAGATAAAGAAAGGCAGAGAGATGATTTGATAAGTCAGATTAATGATATTAAAAGAAGAATAAATATGGTAAGGCAAATTATTACAGGTGATGATGTTGTTGCCTGGACGAGAATTTGGGAAACTTTAACCGAGGTAACAGATTTTAGAGAAGGCTCCGGGGTATGGCTAACACAGTTTAATGTACAGCCGGATGATCGCGTCAGCATGACCGGGGTTGCCGAGAATGACTGGGTAGTGGTAAGTAATTTTATTGAAAAATTAAAGGCTAATCAGCATTTTTCCGAAGTTACTTTAGAGAACGCTTTAAAAACTGAAATGGATGACGGTACAGAAAATGTGCCTGTATTTAACTTTGAAATTACCTGCAGAGTTAATAAAAACCGTATGTAACGGGGGTGAGTTAATAATATGAATGATAAGGTTTTAATTTTCATTGTTTTTGTAATGATTTTTACCGGAATGTTTGGCTGGTGGTATTTTATGGAATATACCCCGCTGCAGCAGGAGCAGGAAGAGCTGAATGCTGAAGAAGTAAAATTAAGAAAAGACCTGGAAGAAGGCGGTCGTATTGAACAGGAGATTGCAGAACAACAGGAAATTCTGCAAAAAACCCAGGAAGAATATGAAATGACAAAAACAGCTGTTATTACAACCGATGACATGAGTATTCCAGACCTTATAAGGGTTGTAAGAAATTATTCAAAACAGGCGGAAATTGAGTTTAATGAAATACAGGTGGGCAAGATTTTTTCATATGAATACTATGATGAACTACCTGTAGATTTTAATTTTACGGGTACCTATCATAATATGGGAAGAATGATGGCTAGACTTGAAAATCTTAAATTAATAAATGCAAGAAAAGGCCGATTTTCATTAAGTCCTTACAAAGACACAGGTTCTTCTGGAAGAACACCCGGAAGATCTGGAGTTTCTGCAAGAGACGCAATAGATGAATCCGATGATGGGGTTAAAATTTCAATGGACTTAAGTGCCAGCTCTTTTATGTTTAAAAGTGCCGGCGGAAGGTGGTGATTATGATGACTGATAAAAATAAAGGTAAAACAAAAATTGTTACCAACAACGGTATAAAATATGTAAAGAAAAAGAGAAAATTACCTTTTATAATGTTTACATTTTTTGTCATCATATCTCTTACAATGTTTTTTGGTTATTCACAGTTTATTATGGCTCAGGATGACTGGGATTTTGGAGATGATTTCTTTGATGAGAATGGTGAGGAGCCAACTGAGCAATCTGGAGATTCTTCTGAGGCAGGAAATCAAACTACGGATATTGGTGACAGGGATCCGGATGATTTTGACTTAAGTGAAGCTGAGCTGTCTCAGTTTGAGGTAGCATCCAAGGTGAGGGTAAAATATTTTAATGATGACCCGTCAGATGATGATAGTCATAAAGACCCTTTTAAGCCACTTATTGTTAGAAAGGCACCTGAGAGACCTGAACCAACCAGACCCAGGGATCAAGAACCTGAAGTTGAAAGAATACCTCCGCTTGATATAACTCTTGTAGGCGTAATTCAGGCAGGTTCCAGAACTATGGCAATGCTTGAATATGAAGGAAAATATATGGAAATGTTTGAGGGCGATGAAATTTCTGATTTTAGAGTTAGAAGTATAGATTCAAATAGTATTCAAGTTCTGTCTTTTTTACATCAGGGCGAAATAAAAACATATGAGTTAGGGAGGTAAATAAAAAATGAAAAAAATAATTACAGCACTATTTGTAGTAGTGTTTCTTGTTACCGGGGTTATGGCTCAGAGTGAGTATGTTTCTTTTAATGTTATAGACAGGGACATTAAAGAAGTTCTTAAAGGTATTGCTACTGCGGCGGGAGTTAATCTTATTACCGAAAGGGGAGTTACTGGTAATGTAACACTGGATTTAAAAGATGTTTATTATGAAAAAGCCTTGGAGCTTATAGCTAAAACTAATGGTTATACAATGAGAAAAGTTGATAATACATATATTGTTGGTGAGGCAAAAAGGATATCCGAGGGTTTTGATGTTGGATTTAATAAAACTTTTGGTCTGCAGAATGCTAAAGCAGCAGAAATAGCGGGTATATTACAGAATATTTTTCAGGGTCAGGATGAGCAGATTGAAGTAACTGCCGATGATAGAATAAACACTATTATTGTTACAGGAAGTTCACAGGTTATGGCGCAGATTGATGATCTGGTTGCAACACTTGATGTTCCGGTTCCTCAGGTTATGATAGAGGCGAAAGTTGTAGAAGTAACAACAGATAATACAAGAAACCTTGGAATGAACTGGGGCTGGGGAAGTGGTGGAGAAGCTGATGGCACAATTGCAACTTTCAGCGAAATGTTCAAACAACAGCCGCTGGGTGGTTCTTATTCCAGTCAGATTGGTGATAAAGCACCTGGATTTGCAATGGGGGATTTTTTCAGAGAAAGTTCATACTTTGAGGCTGTGTTAAATGCAAGTGCTTCGTTAACAGATTCAAAAATTCTTTCTAATCCAAAAATTATTGCAAGCAATGGAATAGAGGCTAAGGTTCAGGTAGGTGATAAGGTAATATATACCGGTGGTGTAAATCAGCCGCCTCAGGAAAAGGATACAGGTGTTGTTTTGACAGTTGTTCCACGAATTAACCAAAGTGATTTTATAACTCTTGATGTTGAACCAGAAGTTTCTGATGCTCAGTTTGTAAGACCGGGTGGAGGAAGTCAGGTTTCTGATTATCCTGTAATTAAGAGAAGATATGCTAAAACAACAGTTACTGTGAAAGATGGTGAGGAAATTTTAATTGGTGGCCTTATTCAGGAAACTGATGATATTGTTGAATCAAAAGTTCCTGTTCTTGGAGATATACCATTTTTTAGACAGTTCTTTTCAAACAAAAGAACAACAACTAATGCAAGTGAGTTAATTATTCTGATGACACCAAGAATAATCAAAAGGGTTGAAGGTTAATATATAGAGATAATATTTAGTTTAAGATAAGATAAATAAAAAAACTGTCCTCTGGGCAGTTTTTTTTTATTTGAAAAAAAAAGATAAAAAGTATAAAGTTGTTTTTGTGAAAAATTAATTAAGCGAGGCATAAATGGCTGAAATTTTTGTTGCCCTTGATATGAATAATGGTAAAAAGGCTCTTGATTTTGCATACAGAATAAGAAATTATGCTGATGGATTTAAAATTGGTTTAGAGCTTTTTTGTGCAGAAGGACCTGAAATAGTAGATAAAGTTTCTGATTTCGGGAAAGTTTTTCTTGACCTTAAGTTCCACGATATACCAAATACTATTTTAAAAGCCTCACAAAAAATATCAGGTTTAAATGTTTTTATGTTTAACATGCATGCGCTTGCAGGGTCTGAAGCCATGAAAAATGTGGTTAAAAGTGTCAGGGGAAAAAATGAAAAAATTAAAATAATTGCTGTTACAATGCTGACTAGTATGAATAAAAATACACTTGATGAAACAGGCTTTAAAAGTAATGATATTAATAATCAGGTTTTAAAGCTTGCCTGTTTAGCCCGGGAATCAGGTATGGATGGTGTTGTATGCTCGCCAGGAGAGGTAAAAGTAATTAAAAATAAATTGGGAAGGAATTTTATTACGGTAGTTCCTGGTATCAGACCGGCTGGTTCAGCTAATAATGATCAGAAAAGAGTAGCAACTCCTGAAGAGGCTGTTAAAAACGGGGCAGATTTTCTGATTTTAGGACGCCCTGTCAGATTAGCACCTGATCCAGTAAAAGCCTTAATTGATATAAGAAATCAGATGGAGGAAAATCATGCAGGATGAAGCTGTACTCGCGCTTCTTACAAATATGGACGCAATAACGGAAGGTCATTTTGAGTTAAAAGATGGAAAACATACCCCGCTTTATATTAGAATGCCTGTTGCCTTACAACATCCAGATATAGTATCGGATTTTGCCGAACAACTTTCTTCAAAATATTTTGAAGAAAAAATTGACGTAGTTATATCACCAGCGGTTTCTGGAGTTGTATTAGGGCAGGAAATTGCTAAAAAACTTGAGATTAGACACATATATATGGAGCCGGCAGGAGATGCCATGTTTTTGAAAAGTGGGTTTAAAATATTTTCAGGTGAAAATGTTTTAATTGTAGATGATGTTATAAATACCGGGAAAAATATCAAAGCTGTCATGAAAAAAGTAAAAGAGGTCGGGGGCAAGGTAACTGGTGTTGCCTGTATTGTTGACAGGGCAGTAAAAAAGCTTAAAATTAAGCCTGAGATTAAACATCTACTGGCTTTAAGACTGCCAGTTTTTGCACCTGAAAAATGTGATTTATGCAGAGAAAAAAAGCCTCTTTCAGTTGAATAGTGTTTAAAATTTGGATTTTCGTATTTTTTTATATTTTCTGATTGTCAAAAGCACAATATAATAAATTACAACTGATGTTGGAATACTTATTATAAGCCCTCCCAGTATTAAAGGTTTGTACAGCTGGAGAAGCTGTATTAAAAAAATATGCAGTGGAAGAACATCTCTTATTGTAAAACCGACAAATACTTCATTAATATCCAGTTGGAAAAAATAATTCCCCAGTTTCCAGCTTATTGTGTAAAATAACGGAGTAGTCCATGGATTTGCTATAAAGGTTCCAAGAAAACACATTGCTTTAGGAAGTTTCAAAAAAACGGCGGCAAGAATTGACAGAATAAGGGCAAATCCGAATGTCGGCATCATTCCAATAAAAACTCCCAGTGAAAAGCTTGCGGCAAGATCTTCCGTTGTGGCTTTATGACGACATAATCTATGCTTCATATATCTGAAAAGCCTGTTTATGTTTATTTTTTTCAAAAAATGCTGGAATTTCATGTAAAACATGATATAGTAATTAATATAAAGAGTAAAGATTTTTATATAAGAGCCAGTAATTCTGAAAATAAAGTATTTTTCTTGAATTTAGAATTGCTGCTGAGGAGTATATATGCCAGAAATAATTGATGAAAAACAGATATTTGAGATTATCGAAAAAGCCCGAAACTATACTGTCAATCAGGTTAGAAATATTATTAATAAAGCTCTTGATAAAAAAGGTTTATCTCTTGAAGAAACAGCAGTTTTATTAAATGTGAAAGAACCCGGGCTGGTTGTTGAAATCAAAACAGCGGCAAAAAAGCTTAAAGAAAGTATATACGGCAATAGAATTGTAATTTTTGCTCCTCTTTATGTAACTAATGAATGTATAAATGATTGTCTTTACTGTGGTTTCAGAAGATCAAATAAATCACTTCAGAGAAAAAGTCTTACTCTTAATCAGCTTAAGGAAGAAACAAAACTTCTTTTAAAACAGGGCCAGAAACGTATTCTTTTAGTTTGCGGAGAACATCCAGAATACGCTAACCCTGACTTTGTATCAAAAGCAGTTGAGGCAGTTTATTCTGCAGGAACTGAAAAAGAGAATATAAGGCGGATAAATGTTAATGTGGCGCCTCTTGAAGTTGAAGACTTTAAAAAAATTAAAGGAGCTAATATAGGTACATATCAGATGTTTCAGGAAACTTATCATAAAGAAACGTATAAAAAAATGCATCCTGTCGGACCTAAATCTGATTATAATAAAAGAATAACAGCCTTTGAAAAAGCATATGAGGCAGGAATAGATGATTTGGGAGCAGGGGTTTTATTCGGGCTTTATGAGCATAAGTTCGAAACTCTGGCATTGTTAAAACATTGCCAGCATCTTGAGGAAAAAATAGGCATAGGTCCCCACACAATTTCAATACCGCGTATTGAGCCTGCCTTAAATGCACCAGCAGCATCCGAGGTTCCATATCCGGTAGAAGATGAAGAGTTTATAAAATTAGTTGCAATATTACGACTAGCAGTCCCATATACTGGCTTAATTTTATCTACAAGGGAAAATCCCGAGCTGAGGGCAAAATTACTTCATATTGGAGTATCTCAGATTAGTGCGGGTTCAAAAACTTCGCCTGGTGGTTATGAAAAAGCTAAAAATAATCCCGAAAGCGTGCAACAGTTTGCGGTTGGTGATAATAGAGAACTTGATGAAGTTATAAAAGAACTTGCACAAAATGGTTTTATTCCTTCTTTTTGCACCTCCTGTTACAGGCTTGGAAGAACAGGTATTGACTTTATGGAGATTACTAAACCTGGATTGATCCATCATTTCTGTAATCCAAATGCCCTCGTAACTTTTAAAGAATATCTCCTTGATTATGCATCTGAAGAAACTAAAAAAATTGGAGAATTTTTAATTAAAAGTGAGCTGGAAAAAGTTAAGGATGATAAATTAAAAAATAAAATTATTGATATGCTGAAAAGAACTGAGGAAGGAACAAGAGATATATACTGTTAAATATTTTTTTAGTAGAGGAAAAGATAATTCTGGAGTTGTAGATGAAAATTAAAGAAATTGAAGAGATTTTAAATACCGAATGTTTAACTGAAATAAATGATTCAGATTTCATGGTTGAGGATTTTTGCTGCACTGAGTTAATGAGTGATGTACTTGCTTTTACTCATGAAGGTGATAAAACAGCCTTAATTACCGCATTATCAAATGCTCAGACAATTAGAACAGCTGAGATGGTTGATATAAAAGTTGTGATTATTGTCAGAGGAAAGTTTGTTGATGAAAAGCTTGTTGAACTCGCTCATGATTCAGGAATAACTTTGCTTAGAACGAAGGATTCTCTCTTTTCAGCTGCCGGTAAAATATACAGTTCTTTTAAAAAAAAATTTTAAAAAATTAATTCAGGGAAATAGAAAATGAGCATAACAAAAACTTTTAATATTGAGGGCGGCAACTTTTCTGAAGCCGGTCTTGCCTCATCAGAGGTAAAAAAATTATTAAAAAAAATAGGAATACCCGCAAACGTTATTAAGAAAGTAGCAATTGCGATGTATGAATCAGAAATAAATATTGTTGCGCATGCTTTTAAAGGAGTTATGGAGGTGATTATAAGTCCCGCCGAAATAACAATAAAAGCTGAGGATGAAGGTCCCGGAATACCTGATATTGATAAGGCGATGCAGGAAGGTTTTTCTACTGCATCTCAGAAAGTTAGAGAAATGGGGTTTGGAGCCGGTATGGGTCTGCCAAATATAAAAAGAAACACAGATTTTTTTGATATAAAAACAGAAGTCGATAAAGGAACCAGACTTGAAATTAAAATTAAGTTTAATTAAGGGGAGTTAAATGGCGGAGGCAAAAAAATACTTTCATTCAGTTAGACTAAAGGAAGATGAGTGTAAAGGATGTACTCATTGTATAAGAACGTGTCCAACCGAGGCAATAAGGGTTTATGATGATAAGGCAAAAATTTTTGAAGAAAAATGTATTGATTGTGGCGAGTGTATTAGAACTTGCCCGAATAACGCAAAATATGCTCTTACTGAACCTGTGGATTCGATTTTTGAATATAAATACAGAGTTGCTCTTCCTGCCCCCTCTTTTATGGCACAGTTTGATTATGAAAAAATTACTCTGGATAAAATCTATACCGCCCTTAATGTAATTGGTTTTCAGTATATATTTGAGGTTGCGGCAGCTGCCGAACTCGTAGTTCTTGCAACAGAAAAATATTTAAAAAAATCTGTAAAAAAACCTCTAATATCATCGGCCTGCCCCGCAGTTGTCAGGCTAATATTAACCAGGTTTCCAGAATATGTTGATAATATTATGCTTCTTGAACCACCAATGGATATTGCGGCAAAACTGGCAAAAAAACTTTTATATGAGAAAGAGGGACTTTCGCCAGATGAAGTTGGTGTTTTTTTTATTTCGCCCTGTCCTGCTAAAGTAACCGCGGTAAAACAGCCTGAGTGTAAAGAAAAGTCTCCTGTTGACGGGGCTTTATCTATGACTGAAGTATATGACAGGGTAATGGCCAAATTAACAAACTTAAAGGAAATTAAAGAATATGAACATGCGGGAAACACTGGTATAATCTGGGGTGTGCACGAGGGTGAAATAAAATCGGTAAAAACCAAAAAGAAAGTTGCTGTAGCCGGTATTCATAACATTATCTCTTTTTTTGAAAATATTGGGTCTAAAGAATTTAATTCACTTGAGTTTATTGAGGCGCAGGCCTGCGTACCTGGCTGTGTCGGAGGCGTGCTTGCTCCTATAGACAAGTTTCTTGCAAAAATTCGCCTTCAGCAGCTTGGTAAACACTTTAAAAACGGTTCTTTTAAAGCTAAAAAACATATGAAAGAGCTTGATATGGATTTTTTTCTGCTTGAAAAAAAGCCTGAGCCCAGGAATTTAAATAAACTGGATAAAGATTTTGGAAAAGCACTGGAAAAAGCCGAAAATATTGAAAAACTTATGGAGGAATTTCCCGGAATTGATTGTGGTATATGTGGCTGTCCTACATGCAGGGCCCTTGCTGAGGATATTATTGTAGAAGGCAAGGCAAGTAAATATGACTGTATATTTATATTAAGGGAAAAAATTAAAAATATTAAAAATGATTTATCAGATATGTCAAACAAAAAAGGAGATAAAAAATGACATTTGAAGAGATTAAAAATATTATAAACCTTGATGTTTTAACTGGAGAGCCGCCAGAAAATAAAGAAATAAGTTCAGGATATGTTTCAGACATGCTTTCTGATGTTATGGCAAATATTGGAGAAAATAGTGTTCTTATTACAATATTAGCCCATGAAAATACAATAGCCGTTGCCTCGTTAAAGGAAATTGCCCTTATAATTCTTGTTAATGGTAGAAAACCTGATAAAAAAACAGTTCAAAAAGCCCGGGAAGAAGATGTTATAATTTGTTCTACCAAAAAAAATGCATTTGAAACAGCTGGCTTATTATATGATGCAGGCCTCAGATAAAAAAGAACTTTTAAAAGCTGATTTACATATTCATAGTGTTTTATCAAACTGTAGTAGCCTTGATATGGGACCAAAAAAAATTGTTCAAAAATTAAAACAGCATAATATAAAGGTTGTTTCTATAACTGACCATAATTCTTGTTTGAACTGTCGCGCTTTTGTTAAAGTTGCTGAAAAAGAAGAAATTACAGTTATACCCGGTATTGAAGTTACAACAGCTGAGGAAATTCATGTTTTATCTCTATTTAAAAATATTGAGGATGCAGAGGAATTATCCTCTAAGATATATAAAAGATTACTTGATATAGAAATAAATGAACAAAAACAAGGTTATCAAATAGTTTTAGATGACAAAGAAAATATTTTGAGAATGGAAAAAAAATTTTTAAATCAGGCCTCCCTTTCTATAGAGGAACTTATAAATTTTACAGAAAAAAGAAATGGAATAATAATTTTTTCGCATATTGATAAGGCGTATAATTCCCTAATTGCTAATCTGGGGTTTATTCCCGATTCGTATAAAGACAAAATATTTGAAATTACGAAAAATGAGCATTATGATTTGAATACAATAACTAATTCAGATGCCCATACCATTGAAGATATAGGTCGCCGGTATTTTTTTATTAAAGCCCGGAATAATATAGAAAAAATATTTAAAGCCTTAAAAAAGGGGTGTTTTTCTGGAGGAGACAATTATTATGATGCCTGACTTATCGTTAACAATTCTTGATCTTGCCGAAAACTGCATACGGGCAGAGGCCGATTTTGTAAAAATTCAGCTTGACGAAAATATTAAAAGTGATATACTGACTTTGATTATTGAAGATAATGGTAAGGGAATGACGTCCATGTTTGTGAAACAAATCACAAACCCTTTTACTACAACTAGAACAACTAGGAAAGTAGGGCTGGGAATTCCTTTTGCTAAACAAATTGCTGATATGTGCGAGGGTGATTTGGCTGTTAATTCCCAAATAGGAAAGGGGACAGAAATAATTTTAAAATTAAAACACTCACATATTGACAGACCGCCTTTAGGTGATATAGGTTCTTTGTTTCATTCCTTAATTGTACTGAATCCGGAAATAAATTTTCTTTTTAATTACAGTACAGAGAAAGGTTCGTTTTCACTTGATATTAGAGAATGGAAAAAAATACTTGAAGATATACCTGTAAATACATCAGAAATAAGCAAGGCGCTTAAAAATGAAATAAAAAAAGGGTTAAATAAAATCGGGAGGTAGGTTAAATGACAACACTTGATGAGTTAAAAAAATTAAAGGAACAGGCTGTTTCAAATCTTAAGTCACGTGAGGGAAAAGCAAATGCCAGAGTGGTTGTTGGAACTGGTACATGCGGTATAGCAGCGGGTGCTAGAGATGTAACAAAAGCAATTATGGATGAAATTGAAAAAAGAAATATTGAAGATGTTATTGTTACTCAAAGCGGATGCATGGGTTATTGTGAACAGGAACCTCTTGTAGAGGTGGAAAAAGATGGTAAAAAAATAATTTATAAAAAAGTTGATGTTGAAGGGGCTAAAAAAATAGTTGCCGAACATATTGTTAATGGAAATATAATTGGAGATATGGTATTTGCACAAGAAAATAATTAAGGACGGTTATATATTATGTGTGGGTGTGAAAAACAGATAGATTTTAGTTATCTGGATGATTTGATTGAGAAAAATAAAACAAAAGAAGGAATTTTAATTAATGTCCTTCATGCTGCTCAAACTGAGTACGGTGCATTAACTCCGGCAATTCAGAAACGTATTTCTGATGGACTTTCAATTCCGCTTTCTGTAATATACGGAACAGTAACTTTTTATCATTTTTTTAATATGGTTCCTAAAGGGAAATATGTAATAAAAATTTGTACTGGTACTGCCTGTTATGTTCGTGGTGCTAACAAATTAGTTGAACAGTTTGCCGAAAAGCTTAATATTGAACCCGGTAGCACTACCAGAGATGGAATGTTTTCTCTGGAGACTGTCCGTTGTGTTGGAGCCTGTTCACTTGCACCTGTAGTTGTTGTAAATGATGTTGATATTTATAAAAGAGTTACGCAAAAAGAAATTGACGGTATTATTGAAGGATACAGAAAGAAGGAGGCGTAATGGCAAAAATAAGAATGCATTTGCTTGTATGTGCCGGCGCCGGATGTATATCCTCGGGGTGCATTAAAGTCAAAGAAGCTCTTGAAGAGGCAATTAAAAAGCACGGGCTTGAAAATGAAGTTAATATACTTGAAACAGGATGTATGGGTTCTTGTGAGCTTGGACCTATAGTAGTTGTTTATCCAGAGGGTATTTTTTATCAGCGGCTTAAACCTGAAAATATGGAAGAAATCGTTACAGAGCATGTTTTAAAGGGAAGAGTTGTTAATAAGTATCTATTTAAATCTCCGGATAACAAGCTTATTGAAAAAATTAATGATATTGGGTTTTTTAAAAGACAGAAAAAAATAGTACTTAGAAACTGTGGTTTTATCGATCCTACAAAAATTGAAGAGTATCTTGCAAGAGACGGATATGAAGGTATTGCAAAAGCCGTTACCATGAGAAGTGCGGATGTAATTGAAGAAGTTAAACAGTCAGGACTTAGAGGTAGAGGTGGAGGAGGATTTCCCACCGGTCTTAAATGGCAGTTTACCCTGGCGGCCGAAAGTGATTTAAAATATGTTGTATGTAATGCAGATGAAGGTGATCCCGGTGCATTTATGGATCGTTCTGTATTAGAAGGTGACCCTCACCTTGTTATTGAGGGAATGATGATTGCTGGATATGCAACTGGGGCTTCAAAAGGTTTTATTTACTGCCGTGCCGAATATCCGCTTGCTATTGAAAGGTTAAATAATGCTATTTCTCAGGCCAGAAAATATGGCCTGCTTGGGAATAATATTCTTGACAGCGGATTTAATTTTGATATGGAAGTTAGAATTGGTGCTGGAGCTTTTGTCTGCGGCGAAGAAACTGCTCTTATTCATTCAATAGAAGGAAAAAGAGGAGAGCCACGTCCCAGACCACCATATCCTGCGGCGAAAGGTTTATTTGAGAAACCTACAGTTATAAATAATGTCGAAACTTATGCTAACATAAGCTATATTATTCAAAAAGGCTGGCAGGAGTTTAGAAGTATTGGAACTGAAGATAGTCCAGGAACAAAAGTGTTTGCTCTTGCAGGTGATATTGCAAATGCGGGACTTGTTGAAGTGCCAATGGGAACATCTCTCAGAGAAATTATTTATGATATAGGTGGCGGGATTACAGATGGTAATAAATTTAAAGCTGCGCAGACGGGTGGTCCTTCGGGTGGCTGTATTTCTGCCGAGAACCTTGATGTAAAAATCGATTTTGATTCCTTGAAGAGTCTAGGAACCATGATGGGTTCGGGCGGTCTTATTGTTATGGATGAAAAAACCTGTATGGTTGATTTGGCGAAGTTTTTCATGCAGTTTTGCGTAGATGAATCATGTGGCAAATGTACTCCATGTAGAATTGGCACAAAAAGAATGTATGAAATTCTTGATAAAATTACAAGTAATAAAGCCTCAATAGAAGACCTCGATAGATTGATTTATCTTGGTCAGCAGGTTTGTGAAACTTCATTATGCGGTCTGGGGCAAACCGCTGCTAATCCTGTCCTTTCAACAATCAGGTATTTTAAAGATGAGTATATCGAACATATTCAAAAAGGAAAATGTCGTGCAAAAATATGTACTGATTTAGTTAAATATGAAATAACCGAAAAATGTGTAGGCTGTGGAGTATGTAAAAAAGCATGTCCTGTAGATGTTATTTCAGGAGAAAGAAAAGAGCTTCATATAATAGATCAGGATAATTGTATTAAATGTGGAATGTGTTATGAAAAATGCCCGTTTGATGCAATTGAAGTGGAGTAGGGGGAGTAATGATTAGTATTTATATTAATGATAAAAAAATAAACATAGAATCAGAAAAGACTGTTCTTGAGGCAGCGCAGAAGGCTAAAGTAAAAATACCTACTCTCTGCCATGTTCCAGAGATACAAAAAATTGGTGCATGTAGAATGTGTCTGGTTCAAATAGACGATAATCCAAAATTGCAGGCGGCGTGTACTGCTCCTTTAAGGGATGGAATGAAAGTAAAAACTAATTCTCAAAAAATTCGCCAGGCAAGGAAGTTTGTTCTGGAACTGATTCTGTCCGATCATCCAACTACATGTTTAACCTGTGAAAGAAATATGAACTGTGAGCTTCAGACTTTAGCTGCTGAGCTCGGAATTGATATTATTCCCTATGAAGGTGAAAAATCTTTAAGAGGCGAGGATAAAGTTACAGAAACACTCAGATATGATGGTGAAAAATGTATATACTGTAAAAGATGTGAAACAATGTGTAATACTGTTCAAACAGTTGGTGCAATTTATTCTAAGAAAAGAGGGTTTAATGCCGAAGTTGGAACTCCTTTTGATAATCTTCTTAAAGATTCTGTTTGCACAAGTTGTGGACAATGTGTACTTTCCTGCCCTGTTGCGGCACTTAAAGATAAAGAAAATATTGATGAAGCCTGGGATGCTATACTAGACCCTGAAAAAATTACAGTGGTTCAGGTTGCGCCTTCTGTACGTGTTACTCTGGGTGAAGAGTTCGGTCTGAATCCAGGGACAGTAGTGACTGGTAAAATATTTTCGGCTATGCGAAAGCTTGGTTTTGATCATATTTTTGATACTGATTTTGGGGCTGATTTAACTATTATGGAAGAAGGTAATGAGTTTATTCACAGGTTAAAAAATAATAAAACTCTTCCTATGATAACTTCCTGTTCACCAGGCTGGGTAAACTTTATGGAAACTTTTTATCCTGAACTTATTCCACATCTCTCAAGTGCAAAATCACCTGCTCAAATGCTGGGTGCCATGGTTAAAAGTTATTTTGCAAAGCAAAATAATATAAATCCTGAAAAAATTGTTAATATTTCTATTATGCCCTGTACTGCAAAAAAAGGTGAGGCAGCAAGGAAAGAACTTTCTGTAGAAGGAAATCCAGATGTGGATATTGTCTTAACTACAAGAGAATTTGCAAAAATGATTAAGTCGGCAAAAGTTGATTTTCTGAATTTAAAAGATGAAGAGCCTGATAATCCACTTGGTATTTCAACTGGCGCTGCCCTTATATTTGGCGCTTCAGGTGGTGTTATGGAAGCTGCCCTGAGAACTGCTATTGAAACTGTCGAAGGACATGAGCTTGAGAAAATAGATTTTGAGATGGTAAGAGGCTTAAAGTTAAACGGAGTTAAAGAGGCTTCTGTTAAAACAAAAGTAGATGGTAAAGAAACAGAGCTGAAAGTGGCTGTTGCAAGCGGCCTTGCAAATGCAAGGGTTCTTATGGATAAAGTTAAAAAAGGTGAGGCGGATTATCATTTTATTGAGATAATGGCCTGCCCCGGTGGCTGTATAGGCGGCGGGGGACAACCTAAACCTACTACAAATGAAATAAGGCTACAGCGAATAGATGGGATTTATGGAGCAGATAAAAAAATGAAACTTAGAAAATCCCATGAAAATCCTGCAATTAAAGAGCTTTATAAAAACTTTTTAGGAGACCCATTAAGTAAAACAGCCCATAAATATTTACATACTAAGTATCAACCTCAGGAATATTATAAAGAGGTATAAAAATAAAGAAAGGGCTTTTTAGTCTGATAAAAAAAAGATGGAGGAAATTATGGCTTGCTGTAATGTTGATGTAAGTGCAATCCTGAAAGAATATTCAAAAGAAAAGGGAAATCTTATGGATGTTCTTCACAAAATGCAGGATGCAAGTGGAGAAAATTATATTTGTGATGAATGTATGCAGAAATTAGCAGAGCATACAAAAATCCCCCTGAATAAACTTTATGGGGTTACAAGTTTCTATGCAATGTTTTCTAACAAAAAACGCGGCAAATATGTTATAAGAATGTGTGAATCAAGTCCCTGCCATGTACTGGGAGCAAAAGATGTTTTAGAATCTTTTAAAAAAGAACTCGGGGTTGATGTTAATCAGACAACAGCTGATGGTAAATTCACCCTGGAGCTTACACCATGTCTTGGTGTTTGTGCGGTAGCTCCTGCAGTAATGATTAATGAAGATGTACACGGAAATCTTAATCCTGAAAGCGTTAAAAAAGTACTTGAAAACTACAATTAATATGGAGGGGAAATAAATGAAATTTTATAGGTCGCATATTTTAATAAGTATGGATACTCCGTCTCTTTTAAAAGGGGCAAAAGGGGTAAAAGAGGCTCTGCTTTCAGAAATTCAAAAGCAGGGAATACAAAATGAGGTTAGAGTTGTTGAAACCGGAAGTATGGGTTTTGATGATGTTTCAATTATTGTTTATCCTGAAGGAACTACTTATGTAGGTTTGAAATCAGAGGATGTTGAAGAGTTAGTTCAGGAACATCTTATAAAAGGAAGACAGGTTAAAAGACTTATTCCTTCCGATGAGGCGAGACAGCATATAGAATCTGGTAAAGTTGAAAAGCTTCTTGACGGGCAGGTTCGTATTGTTTTGAAAAATGCTGGGGTAATTGATCCGGAAAATATTAATGAATATATTGCAAATGATGGATATATGGCTCTTGGGAAGGCTTTGGAAGAAATGAGTCCTGAAGAGGTTCTTGAGCTTGTAAAAGATTCCAATTTGAAAGGCCGTGGTGGAGCAGCTTTTCCAACTGGTGTTAAATGGGGATTTACCCACAATATCAAAGATGCTGATCAAAAATATGTTATATGTAATGCTGATGAAGGTGAACCTGGAACATTTAAGGATAGACTTATAATGGAAGGTGACCCTCACAGTGTTATTGAGGCTATGACAATTTGTGGATATACAATAGGTGCTACAAAAGGTTATATATATATTCGTGGTGAATATAAACTTTCAATTGAAAAAATTAATAAAGCGATAAAAGACGCAAAAGAGCTGAATCTTCTTGGAAAAAATATTATGGGTTCCGGCTTTGATTTTGATATCGAAGTCTGTCTTGGCGCGGGTGCTTATATCTGCGGCGAAGAAACTGCCCTGATAGAATCAATTGAAGGCAAAAGAGGGGAACCAAGATTAAAACCTCCTTATCCTGGAGTTGCGGGACTTTTTGGAAAACCTACAGTGGTTAACAATGTAGAAACTTTTGCAAATCTTCCTCAGATAATTTTAAACGGCGCCGACTGGTTTAAAAAAACTGGAGTAGAAGGTTCGGCAGGCACTAAAGTTTTTACAATTATTGGTGATATAAACGAAAAAGGTATTATTGAAGTTCCAATGGGAATAACTTTAAGAGAAGTTTATGAAAAAATAGCTAGAGGAACAAAATCTGGTAAAAAAGTAAAATTTGCTCATATTGGCGGCTCTTCTGGTAATATTGTTCCTGAAGAGGACTTCGATATTAAACTTGACCTTGATACTCTTGCCTCAGAAAATTTAACTCATGGTTCAGGTGTTATTTTATTCTGTTCTGAAGATATTGATATAAACGATTATCTTCTATCAGTTGCTCAGTTTTTTAAACATGAGTCCTGTGGTAAATGTACTCCTTGCCGGGAAGGAACATTCCGAATTCATGAGATGTTTAATAATTTCAATAATAAACAGGGGAAAAAAGAAGATATTAAAAAGCTGAAATCACTCTGTAATGTAATGAAAAAAGCTTCGTTCTGTGGATTAGGACAAGCTGCGGTAAATCCATTTTTAGATGGATTAAAACATTTTGAAAATGAAATTCTTCAAGGCATAAAGGAGGGGGAATAAATGAGTAATATTAATGTAACTATAGATGGAAAAAAATATGAAGTACCTGAAGGAATTACTGTGCTGGAAGCGTGTAAACAGGCAGGAATAAATATTCCCGTTTTATGCTATCATCCGGATTTAAGGGAAGTTGGTTCCTGTAGGGTATGTGTTGTTGATATTGAAGGGCAGAGACTTTTTCAACCTTCCTGTGCATTTCGTGTATGGGATGGAATGGTTGTAAATACTAATTCTAAAGAGGTCAGGGAAGCAAGAAGAATGGCTGTTGAGCTTATGCTTTCAAGACACCCTCAGGATTGTCTAAAATGTGAAAGAAATACTTCCTGTGAACTTCAAGAATTAGCTGCTGATTTTGGGATGACTGATGTTTACTTTTCAAATCAACTTCCAGCAAAGAAAAAAGAAGAAGAATCGGGAATAATAGTAAGAGAACATGAAAAATGTATAAACTGCGGTAGATGCCTGAGAGCTTGTCAAGAGGTGCAGACTGTTAATGCTCTTGAGTTTAACGGCAGAGGCTATGAAAAAATGGCTGTTCCAACTGGAGATAAAAAACTTCATGAAACTACATGCACATACTGCGGGCAATGTGTTAACGTGTGTCCTACGGGAGCTCTTCATGAAAAAGATGAAACAGGCAAAGTATGGGAATGGATAGAAGATCCAGATACTCATGTTGTAATTCAAACAGCACCTGCAATTAGGGTTTCAATTGGGGAAGAACTAGGTCTTGAACATGGATATCTTTCAACTGAAAAAATGGTTGCTGCTATTAGAAAATTGGGTTTTGATAAAGTTTTTGATACTGACTTTACAGCAGATCTTACCATTATGGAAGAGGGTCATGAGCTTCTAGAAAGAGTTAATAAATTATTAGGCGGCGATAAAGATGTTGCTCTTCCGATGATAACTTCCTGTTCACCAGGCTGGATTAAATTTATGGAAACTTTTTATCCTGATTTAATTCCAAATGTTTCAACCTGTAAATCTCCACAACAAATGTTTGGTGCTCTTGCAAAAACATATTATCCTGAAAAAGAAAAACTTGATGCATCTAAAATAAAGGTAGTTTCAATTATGCCATGTACTGCTAAAAAATACGAATGTAATAGACCTGAAATGAACTCAAGCGGTTATCAGGATGTTGATGTTGTTTTAACTACCAGAGAACTTGGTAAAATGATGAAAGTTGCAGGAGTGGATTTTGAGCAGACAGAGGGTGAAAAATTTGATGATCCGTTTGGAATAACTACCGGTGCTGCCGCGATTTTTGGTTCTACTGGCGGTGTTATGGAAGCTGCTTTAAGAACTGTTTATGAAGTTGTAACAAAAGAAGAGCTTCCTTCAATTGACCTTAAAATGTGTCGCGGTATGGAAGGAGTAAAAGAGGCAACAGTACAGGTTGGAGATTTGCCTGTTAAAGTTGCTGTTACCAACGGTCTTTCAAATGCAAGAAAAGTTCTTGATAAAATTAGAGCTGGTGAGGCAGATTATCATTTTATTGAGATTATGTGCTGCCCAAGTGGATGTATTGGCGGCGGCGGTCAACCTAGACCAACTTCACCTGAAAAAAGACAGGCTAGAATGGATGCTATATATTGTGAAGATTCTAATATGGAACTTAGGAAATCCCATGAAAGTCCTGCGATTAAGACGATATACAAAGAATTTTTAGAAAAACCACTGGGTGAAAAATCCCATAAACTTTTACACACTCATTATACAAAGAGAGAGTGGAATATATAAATTTAATATGGGCAGATTCCGGTTAATCCGGTAATCTGCCCAGCAATTCTCAATGGGATTTTGTTTCGTAATAAATTTTAACCTCTTGATCTTATCGTCTCACTTCTTACTTCTCACCTCTCACGGCTCTTCTCGACCTGACCACTCGTTTTACTGTTGGTTTTAAATAAATTTGATTATAGTTTTTTTATGTGGTAAAATTCATACAAAAATGGAGGATGTATAAACTATGCCAAAAAAATATATTTTTACCTCAGAATCTGTTACAGAAGGTCACCCAGATAAAATGTGTGATCAAATTTCAGATGCAATTTTAGATGCAATTTTTGAAAAAGATACTGAAGCCAGAGTGGCCTGTGAAACTTTAACCACAACAGGACTTATTAATGTTGTGGGTGAAATTTCAACATGTGCATATATTGATATTCCGTCAGTTGTCAGAAGGACTGTTAAAGAAATTGGTTATGTTCATTCTGACATGGGGTTTGATTATAAAACCTGTGCAGTTTTAGTTTCAATAGATGAGCAGTCATCGGATATAGCTCAGGGAGTAAATGAGAACTCCGGTGTTGATCAAAATCAGGGAGCTGGTGATCAGGGTCTTATGTTTGGATACGCTACAAATGAAACAGATAGTTATATGCCTATGGCTATTGATTTATCACATAAATTATGTAAAAGACTTTCAGAAGTAAGAAGAAATTCAATAATTGATTATCTGCGACCTGACGGGAAAGTTCAGGTTTCAGTTGAGTATGAAGGTGATAAACCCGTTAGAATTGACAGTGTGGTGGTTTCAACTCAGCATTCAGAAGAAGTTAATCATGAAACTTTAAAGATGGATATTATGAAACATGTGATTATGGCTGTTTGTAAAGATATGGTTGATGATAAGACTAAATACTATATAAATCCAACAGGCAGATTTGTTGTGGGCGGACCTCAGGGTGATGCTGGGTTAACCGGCAGGAAAATTATTGTTGATACTTATGGTGGATTTGGAAGACATGGTGGGGGAGCGTTTTCAGGAAAAGATCCTTCCAAAGTTGATAGAAGTGCGACTTATATGGCGAGATATATTGCAAAAAATATTGTTGCAACTAAACTTGCAGATAGATGTGAAGTTCAACTGGCCTACGCAATAGGTGTATCTGACCCTGTTTCTGTTATGGTGGATACTTTTGGTACAGGTAAAGTTGATGAAAAACTACTTGAAAAAGCTGTAAGAAAAAATTTTAAACTTAGACCTAAAGAGTTGATAAATCAGCTTGAACTGAAACGTCCAATATTTAAAAAAACCGCTGCTTATGGTCATTTTGGCCGAACAGAACCTGAGTTTACCTGGGAAAAGATTGATAAAATTAATGAGTTAAAAGATTTTATAGAAAAAAATAAATAGTTTTTTATTATTTAAGAGGCTGGGAGGTTTTTCCTCTCAGTCTTTTTTTGAGGGGTTTAATGAAAAAATTTATTTATGGTGATTTATCATTTCTGCCATATAAAAATAAAAGTTTAATAGATAATGTTTTTGAAATATTAAAAAATGAGAACAAAAAAGTTAATAATATAAAATTGTACGCCTTAAGAGAGCTTATTAAGCTATATTATCAGGGTTATAAAGAGTTCAGTTTTTATATTAATGAGAGTCAGATTGTTTCGGTTTATCCAAAAAATCAATTACATAAGCAATTTGCCCTATGGACTGTTTTTAATAATGATAATATAGAAATGTTTTTATTCGATAAAAATGCTAAATTAATAGTTTCAACAAAAAAATCTTCTTATTCTATTGGTCTTAAGGATAAAAGTGAGTTTAAAAATGAACCCCTATTTTTTAGAAAAGAGCTTAATACTTTTCTTGAAAAAAGAATAGAGGATTTATTAAAAGGAAGTAATATAAAAAAAGAACATATTATTGAGTTTATACCGTCGGGAAACGTCATGTTTATTTATCTTATTTATTATCTTTTTCCGCCTGAATCAGATGATTTTATAGTTGAACATCTTCCGGTTATGCGCCTTGATGAGCTGGGGTTTGACTTTTTAAAAGAATGTCCTGTTTTTACCTTTTCCATGCAGAATAATTATAATAATCTTTTTGATTTTTTAATAAAAGTACTGAAAAACAATATAGAAAATGACTTCATATTTATATATGGTGACATTGTAGCAGGTTACTCAAGAAAAGATAATCAATATTTTTATGTAAGTGCGGTTTTTGAAGAAAAACTGCAGAGAAAAATAATTGATTATTTGAGAAATACAAAATTGAATTTGCCCGTAGAGGTTATTGTTTTTGATAAGAACTGTCTTAACATTGGTATAAAAGAATATTATTTGTCAGATAAAATATTTTCTGATAATATTATTAAAAATAATTTAGATATTGGAGAAATTGGATTCTGGTAAAATGAAAAAAATAATTTTTATTCTATTAAATATAATTGCTATTGCCGGGATGTTTTATGCAGTATCTCCTGATTTGCTTTCAAGAACTGTTAAGTCCAATATTTCACAGGCATACAACGATGTTGTACCTCAGAATACTGAAGTGCTGCGTGATGAAATATATGATTCTGCCGATCCGGAATTATATAGTATGGACGCCCTGTTAAATAATAACGAAGATTTAATAGATCCGGGAATGTCTTTACTTGCTTCTAATATAGGTTCTGTAGATAATTATATTTCGGCTCTTAAACTTAAAATAATAGGTTCCGGTCGCAATAAAGTTCATGAAAGTACTTATCAGGAATATGAAAAAAAATTAGAAAACTTTTCTTCAATAATTGAAACAAGATTTATTTTAATTAACGTATTTTCTTTTATTGCATTGCTTTTAATCATTATTTATTCTCTGAAATTCGGGGCTTTAGGTGGTGTTGGTTCCTCACTTTTTTATGCTTTATTATGGGCTTTAATGGCCGCATACTTCAGGGGGTTTGTTGTTGAATCAGGTGTTAAATATTTATCAGAAATATTTAAAATCTTTTCAGAAACTGGTTTTGTTCCGGGTCTTGATGCTTTTTATAATTTTAATCAATCCTTTGTGTTTACAGATATTTTAATTAAATCAGGAATTTTTGTTTTATTTGGATCATACCTTGGAATTGCTTTTTCTAAAGAATATCATTCTAATGAAAACAAGATTTTAAAACTGGAAACAGAAAACAAAAAGAAAGAAGCCTCCCTTAATAAATTAAGAAAAGCTGAAAAAGAATTTAAAAAAGCTGGTGATAAGATAGCAAAGCTTTCTTCACGAATTATCAGTCTTCAAATGCTTTCTCAGGTTTTAGGAGCTAGTCTTAATCTTGAGGGTGCGCTTGATGAAGTTATGAATTCTGCCTCAAAACTTTTTGGAGCAAAAAAATGTGCGATTTTTATGCTGGATAAAAAGAAAGAAAAAATTTATCCTAAAAAATATAAAGGTTATCCAATTTCTGATTTAAATGGAATTAAAGTTAATTTAAAAGATAACTCAGAAAACTTGTTTAAATATGTATTGACTTCTAAAAATCTGGTTACTACTGATATTGCAAAAAAAGATTTTAATGTTAATGAGCTTATAAAGAAAATGAATATTGATGTTGTCATGGTAGCGCCTCTTGTTCATGCAGAAGAAGTTCTGGGTCTTATTGTAATTGGAGATACTGAAAATGATAAAAATATTCAGGAAGATGGCAGGCTTTTACTTCTGCTGGCAACTTTAACGGGCTTAACTATTAAAAATGCTCATCTTTATCAGAAAACTGTTGAAATGGCAAATACAGACGGGTTAACAGGATTAAATAATAACAGATATTTCAATGACTTTCTTAAGGAAGCTATATCCCGTGCTTCAACATCAGGGGAGAAAATATCTCTTTTCATGACTGATATTGATCATTTCAAGGATTTCAACGATACATATGGTCATCAAATTGGTGATTTTGTGCTTGAACAGACAGCTAAAGTTATGAAAAGCCTTGAAAGAGATGAAGATTTAACTGCAAGGTATGGTGGAGAAGAATTTGTCTATGTAATGCCTGATACTGACACAGAAACGGCTAAAGAACTAGGAGAAGAAATGCGTAAGGCAGTGGCAGGAAGAAAATATAAACAAAAAGGTGAAGAACTTTCTGTTACTATAAGTGTAGGAGTTTCAACTTATCCTGATCATGCAAAAGATGTTGAAAATCTTGTTAAACTGGCAGATGAGGGATTGTATATTGCTAAAGAAGGAGGCAGAAACCAGGTTAGATGTGCTGCCGAAGAACAGGGAGTAACCTCTTCGCCTGATTCTGCAAATCAGGAAAATTCACCGCAGAAATCTAAAGAAAACCCTTCTTTACCGGAAAAGAAAGAATCTTCAGAAGAAGATGATATTTTCAAATTTTAATAACAGTCTTTTTTAAACTTGACTTTCGCTTCAGTTTTATGAAATAATTAACCCAGAGGATTTTTATATGGATAAACGAAGCATTTGGATTGGTTTTTCATTAATACTAATTACATTATTTTTCATAAATTTTTTTATAAATTTAATTTTACCAAATTTCGGTAATAATCCATTAACTTTTTTAATGGTCAGTTTTTTATGTATTCTTTTTTGCTGGTATTCTGAGCAAAAAAAAGAAAGAATTTTATTTATTTCCTGTGCAAACATTACACTGTTATTATTTGTGTTTTTTTCTCCTTTAGATTATGCACAGAAACTAAAAGATTTCAATTTACAACCTTCGCTTGGAAATTACATTTTAATTTTTTTTACTCATGGAATTAGAAATTTTTCGGTTAATTCACTATTTAATAATCCCGGGGCTTTATGGTATATTCTTTTTAATTATTCTATTGTATATATTTTTGACCTAATTAAGGCTAATACATTTTACCTGAAAAAAAAGCTTAAAGAGGCTTTAAATAGTATTAAAGAAACAAATAAGTTTAAAACAGATATTGAAAGATATGAAAAAACAATAGATGAGCTTCAGGGTAAAATCGTGGAGCTTTCATCAAGGACTCTTGTTTTAAAAGAATTCGCAAGCGAAATTGGCTCTTCATTTGAACCGAAAAGAATTTTTAACTCAATAATTGAAGCCACTATCAAGCTTATTGATTCAGAGCAGACTATGGTTTTGATTTTTGATAAAAACAAAGATTTGAAAATATCTACAAGCCATAATGTTGATAAAGAAAAAATAAAAAACCTAAAAATTAATGGAAAAGATGGTATTATTGGAATGATTTTAAAGAATCGTTCAATTATTACAAAAGATGATATTAAAAAGAATTTCCAGCTTACTGAGCTTCATAAAATGGATAAAGTTGATATTGAAATCGCTGCTCCGGTCGAGTCAGAAGAAGGACAGGTCTATGCTGTATTAGTTATTAATAAAATGAAAAGTAGAATCACTAAAGAACATATAAGAATGTTTTCTATTTTACTCAATATTTCTACATTATCTCTTGAAAATTCCAAGCTGTTCAAAAAAGTTGAGTTTATGGCCAACGTTGATGGTTTAACAAAGCTATATACGCATAGATTCTTTCAGGAATATTTAACAGAAGAATTAGGAAGGGCAACCAGATACAAACGTCCACTGGCGGTTATAATGAGTGATATTGACCATTTCAAGGGCTTTAATGATACATATGGGCATCAGATTGGAGACCTTGTTCTTGAAAATGTTGCAAAAGTTTTTAAACAAAGTGTTAGAAACAAAGTAGATCTTGTTGCGAGATATGGTGGCGAGGAATTTATTGCGGTTCTTCCAGAAACTGATGAAAAATCTGCCTATATTGTTGCAGAAAGAGTACGTGAAAATATCGAAAATCTAGTAGTAAAAAGCGAAAAAGGTGAAAAATTCAAAGTTACTGTCAGTCTTGGAATATCTGGATTCCCAAAAGACTCAACAGAAAAAATGGAACTTATAAAAAAGGCTGATACAGCCTTGTATTATGCAAAAGAAAGTGGTAGAAATAAAGTTTGTATTTTTTCGGCGGATAAAATGAAAGATGAGCATTAAAATTAAATTATATATATTTTTTTTATTTTTTTTTACTATAGTAAGCCTGGGGGTTACCAGGTTTGAAACAGCCTCGTTTTATTTTCTTAGAGAGCTTAACCTGAATAATTTTTCACAAAGTTTCAGTTTGAAAGAAAGAACCCATTCAAATCTGGATAATAGTTTATTTGTTATAAATCAGTTTAATGAAGATATTATATCAAAGTTTGGAACAAAGTTTATACTCCAGCTTTTTGAGGGCGAATTTTTTCTGGAAGTTAATAATAATTATGATAAAGTTTTAATAAGTTCATTAAAGCCAAAGTATTCCCGTCAATCTTCTTTTCTTGACTATTATAAATATGCATTCCATGATAAAGGGGCTGTTTTTTTTCTTCATCTTTCTGATAATATAAACTATGAAAGAAGAAATTATAAAAAACTTGATCATATTGAAGCTTTAAGAAGATTTTTTCTAAAAAATTCTGAAGTAGAAAAAGATAAAAATAAAGTAGTATTAATACTTGATACCAATTACTTTAATTTCAGACAAATTTGTAATAAAATAGATTTTCTTGACTTTATAATTAACAAACGTGATTTTGATACCGGTTTTGTTGAAAATAAAAGAGTTTTTAACTTAACAGAGGACTTACATAAAGTTACTAGATTAGATTTTTTATTTGGACCGCAGGGTTACCTGTCTATGGGAGTTTCAGATATAAATCTAAAAAACGAAGCACATTCTGAGTTTATTAATAGATTAATGAACGTATGGGGGGAATAATTAAAATTATATGAAGAAGTTTATAGTAGTTATTTTTATTAATTTTATTTTTATTAACCTTGCTTTTTCCAGTATTTTTGCTTATTCAAGTGATCCTGAAGAATTTAAATCTCTTATTTCTAATGTAATAGCAGAAAAATATTTTGAAGGCGAGTTTGAAAAGATTGATTTTATATTTCCTGAAATTGGATATTATAACCTTGTAACAGGATATTTGCCCTATATAAAAATTGTTTCTGAAAAGATTCTTTTAGATGATTTGCTTACAGACTTTCTTTATTTGGAGCTCTCAAATATAAAATTAGATTTAGATGCTCTTTATAATAAAAATAAACTTAAACCCAATTCTGAAATGCAGGCTCGTATATATGTTGAAATCTCTGAAAAAGAATTAAATAATTTATTGAAAAAAAAACAGGATAAAATAAAAGTTGGAAATCCTGACGTTAAAATAAGAAAAGATAAAATAATTTTAAGTGGGAATGTCCGGGCTATGTTCATGAGCTCCAGTGTTGAGTCAAGGGGAAGGTTTGAGATTAAAGATAAAAGATATGTTTATTTTAAAACAGATTATATAAAAGTTAGTAGAATAAGGCTTCCTAGGTTTATGCTTAATAATATTATCAAAACTATAAATCCGGTTCTGGATATCGGAGAATTTGGTTTTGATATTGAGGTTGATAACATAACTATGTACCCACAAAAGGGTGTGATAAGCAGTTTCGACAAAAATAAAGACAGGAAAGCACTTTTAAATGAATAAATCCCTTTTATTAAAAATTATTGTATTATTTTTTATTGTACCGGGCCTGATTATTTCCTCCTACATATTATCACATAGAATTTTATCTGAAAATAACAATAAATCTTTTTCGATTGCAGCTTCTTTTTCAAATATTGAAAAAAAAACTAATTTATATTTTTTTGATTTATTAAAAGAAAAAAATATTCAAAATTTAATTGATGTTCTTCTTGTTTCGCCAAAAAAGTTTTCCCATTTAGAAGATGAAGGTGAAATAATGGTTTTAAAAGGTAGTGAAATAATAAATAATCTGCAGGTTCAGGCAATTTTAACTCCTTATATACTTGAAGTCTTGAGTTTAAAGGAAATTTCCGGACAAAATACATATGTTTATACTGATAATTATTCTCTGATTGAAAAAGTAGAAAATAAAATTAAATCTGTTAATCCAGATGAAAGAATTGAAGTAATAGTTAAATCATATGGGGCCAGAAATAATAAAAAAAATTTTTATATTCTTTCTACCCCTTTTTCAAAAGATAAACTTCTTGATTTATATTATGGTTTTGATATTGATAAAATACATAAATTAAACAGGGCGGGTTTTGATATAGCCTATGATTTAAGAGAAGTAAAAGAGGGGGCAATTTTTGCTTTTCTTAAACAGTCAGAGTATAAACCAGAATATATAATAGCCCGGAATATTACACAGAAGCTTAATTCATATTTGCTTATAAATGATATTTTAAAAGTAGATTATGAGTTTAAAAACTATAATATTCCATACCCTTACCTGAGAGGGCATTTAATTGAAGATATAGATTATGATAATTTCAAGGATATTAAAAGAAGGTTATATAAAGCTGTAATTGAAAGAAGAAACTCTTTTATAGAATATAGAATTGATAATCTTAATCTTAATGAGACTTTGGCCTTTTTAAAAAATTTCAGAGAAGAGCTTTTTAATGAAGGATACATAAACAGAAATTCTCATTATATGAAACTTATCCCCTTAAAAAACCGTACATTATATTTAAACATTGTTGTTTTATCTCTGTTGATTTTTATTTTTTATTCATTAAAGATGTTATTTAAAATTGGGTGGAAAGAGTTTTTGATTCTTTCCCTGATTATTGGAATAGTTGTTTTCTATTATTTAAACTCAAGTTATTATCAGAGCATACGAATTAGGCAGTTTCTTGCTTTTTTGACCTCTATTATTATTCCTGTTAACTCTTTAAATCTTTTAAAAATCAGGTTTTTAAAAAAAAGCTTTAAAAAACTTTCACTGGTTATAAATAATATTTTTGAACTTATATCATATAATATTTGTGGTGTTGCTCTCGTGCTTTCAAGCTTTTATGATGAACGTTTTCTGCAGGGGGATTTTCTTTTTAGAGGAGTTAAATTTTCTTTGATAATTCCTATCGCCGGTTTATGTTTTTATCTAATAATTTCAAACAGGGTTAAAATTTTTGATTTGTTTGAAAAAAATATAAAATTAAAACATTTAATTGTTTTTACTTTTTCATTTTTCCTTTTAGCATACTATATTATACGCTCATCAAATCTTGGGGCCTCTTTTATGATACCTGGCGAGAGTTATATCAGAAATTTTCTTGAAGATTTTTTTGTTTCAAGGCCAAGAACCAAAGAATTTCTGTTTTTATATCCTGTTTTAATGTTTTTCAGCTTAAAAAAATTTTATTCAAGAAAAGGTTTTTTCTATGTATTTTTTATGTTTTTAATTATTATTGGCCAGTCGAGCCTCTTTAATACTTTTATGCATTTTCACATTCCATTAACAGTCAGTGTGCATAGAAGTGTAAATGGATTGATTTTAGGATTAATAACAGGTATTATTTTAATAACGGCATTTAACGGAATAAAATTTTTAAAATTTAACTGGAGTAAAAAATGATTCAGATGTACAATGTATCCAAAGTATATAATAATGGTGTCAGGGCTCTGGATAATATAAATGTTGAAATTGACCGCGGAGAATTTATTTTTTTGATTGGTCCTTCAGGAGCCGGGAAATCAACTTTTTTAAGGCTTATTTTCAGAGAAGAACTTCCTACAGACGGACATGTAATTATTGATGGTAGAAATATTGAGAGACTTAAAAGTAAAAAAGTTCCATTTTTAAGAAGAAATGTCGGGGTTGTATTCCAGGATTTTAAACTTTTAAGAAAAAGAACAGTGTACGAAAATGTTGCTTTTGCTTTAAGAGTTATTGGAATGCCTGAATCCGTTATAGATGTTAATACAAAAAGAGCTCTGGATATGGTTGGATTAATTCATAAAGCCCGAATGTATCCAGAACAGGTTTCCGGTGGGGAACAGCAGAGAATTTGTATTGCCAGGGCATTGGTTAATGACCCCGCTATTTTGCTTACAGATGAACCAACGGGAAATCTGGACCCTGGTATTTCAGATGAAATAATGAAGATGTTAAAAGAAATTAATTTGCGCGGAACAACTGTGATAATGGCAACACATTCAAAAAATATTGTAGATAAGATGCGCGAGAGGGTTATAGTTTTGAAAGAAGGTAGATTAATAAACGATAAAGAAAGAGGTTTTTACAGCTATGAAGCTGATTAATGATGGGGCATATTTTTTAAAAGAGGCTTTGATTAGTTTCGTTCGTGGTGGATTAATGAGCGTAACTTCGATTACAATAATTACTATTTCAATGGGTATTTTTGGTCTTATACTTATTTTTTCGATGAATTTGAATGAATTTGCTCAAGTATTGGAAGGTCAGGTTGATGTTACTATTTATCTTGAGTCTGAATATGAAAAAGAAGATTATTCTGCATTAGAAGACTTCCTTAGAAAGTCGGGAGAAGTTGAAAGCTTTAAATTTGTTTCACGTGATGAGGCTTTAAATATATTAAAAGAAGATTTGCGCGAAGAAGATTTTCTGCTTAATGTTCTTGATTCTAATCCTCTACCGGATTCAATAGAGCTTAGAATGAAAACAGCCCTTTCTGTACATTCCCTGATTACAGACTTGAAAAAAGAATTTGTTATTATAGATGATATTTTTTATGGTCAGGAAATTGTTGAGAATTTTAATAAAATAACTCGGGTTTTGAGAATTCTGGGAACTGTACTTGTTGTTTTACTGGGGATTGCTTCGATGTTTATAGTATCAAATACAATTAAGTTAACAGTTTATGCTCGTAAGGATGAAATAGAAATAATGAAGCTTGTTGGTGCAACAAACGGGTTTATAAGGTTTCCATTTATTCTTGAGGGAATAATTCAGGGATTTACTGGCGCCCTGCTGGCTGTTATTATTATTGGAATATCATATCCTCAGCTTGTTTCAAATTTAAAAGAGATTTTACCTTTTATTCCGTTTGTAACTGATTCAGCAGAACTTTTTAAACTTTATGCTAAATTAATCTTTTCTGGTGTTTTTCTAGGGGTCATTGGCTCCCTGATTTCTGTAAGGAAATTTTTAGATGTTTAAAATTTGCTTTAAATTAATAATAATAACTATATCTATATGGAATATTTCTTTATATGCTTCAACAGTTGATGAATATAAGCAGGATAAAGAGGAAATAGAGCTTAGAAGAAGACAGGTTGAAGTGCTTCTTAACTCTGCAAAAAAACAGGAAAATCAAATTATTTTCAAACTGTCAGAAATTTCAGAACAGGAAAAGGAAATAAGTGAAGAAATTGAGTTTGTCAAAAAAAGAATTAATGAATTAAGCGCAGAGCTCCAAGAACTTCAGACCAAAAAAGAAAATCTGGAAGAAACACTGGGGGAAAAAATCCCTGTTATTGAAGCTCATCTTGTTCAATTATATAAAAGACAGGGTCTTGATTATTCAAGGGTTTTATTTAATACAGAGTCTTTTAATCAGTTTATAAGAAAATACAAAGTTATGAAAAAAGTGCTGAGAGAAGAGTTAATTTTAGTAGATGCAATGAAATCTGATTTAAAAGAATTTATTAAGGTTGAAGAAAAAATAAAAAAACAGCAGGAAGAACTGCAGATTTTTTTTGATGAACTTGAGAATAAAGAAAAAAGTTATAAGAAAATTATTGAAGAACAGGAAAAATTACTTATCAAGGCCAGTAATGAAAAAGAAGAATTAGAAAAAAGATATGAAACAATTAATCAGGATTATGGAGAAATTGTAAGAATTATTCAAGAAAAAACAAAAACACCCGATAAAGAAGATAGTAAGGAAGATAAGGGGCAAAAAGAGGAAGAAGATGAAAAGGAACTTGAGTTTCACTGGCCTCTTACAGCTTTAAGACAAATTATTCTCTCATATGGAAGGCAGGAAAATGAGTTTAATACATTGTTTAATAATCAGGGAATAGATATTGAAGTTAATTCAAACGACTGGGTATTGGCTTCAGCTTCGGGCTCAGTTGTTTATATAGGTGGTATGAGTGGTCTTGGAAAAGTTTTAATAATAAGACATTCTGATGAATTTACAACAGTATATACTTATCTAGATGATATTTTTGCAAGAATTGGCCAGCCTGTTGAAACAGGTGACAGGATGGCAACTGTTTTAACAGATGATGATCAAGAGGCTAAACTGCATTTTGAAATAAGAAAAAACGGTGAGCCTGTTGACCCTGAAAAATATTTGATTATAGGAGAGTAACATGCGCAGAAAAAAAATTTTAATATTTTGTATAAGTATCACATTATTTTTTGTTTTTTTACAGGGGGCTTCGGTTCCTTTTACATATTTAAAAAGGGCATCAATGATTGATGAAGTTATGAAAATAATTCAGGAGAATTTTGCTCTTTCAGAAGAGAAGATGGAAGAAAATGAGCTCATTTATGGTGCAATAGAAGGAATGTTAAAAAAACTTGATGATCCTTACTCCCGATTTATGGATCCTGATACATTTGAAGATATGCAGGAAGAAACAAGTGGTGTGTTCGCCGGGGTTGGAATAATTATAACTAACAAAGATGAAAAGTTAATGGTAGTTTCTCCTATAACAGGAACACCTGCCTGGAAAGCGGGGATTGAGCCTGGAGATATTATATTTGAGATTGATGGAGAACCTTCAAAAAACATGCATACAATGGACGCAACTAATTTAATTAAGGGACCGGTTGGGACAGAAGTTACACTTACAATACTTAGAAAAACAAAAGACGGAGAAGAAATTTTTATTGATAAAACTATCGAAAGAGATAATATAAAGGTTTCAACCATTGGAGAAGCTGGTGTTATTAGAGATTCAATTGGTTATATCAGAATTAATAATTTTGGTGAAAATACTGGGGATGAGTTTAAAGAAGAGATAGATAAATTAATAGAGGAAGCTCAAATAGATTCCCTTATTCTTGATTTAAGAAGTAATCCTGGTGGACTACTTACAACTGCAGTTGAAACAGTATCGCAGTTGCTTCCGGCTGGAAAAAATGTTGTTTCAATAAAAGGAAGACATAATGACGAGGTGAAATATCCTGTATATAATGAAGAACACGTTGATATTCCGCTCATAGTCTTAATAAATAAGGGAAGTGCAAGTGGTTCAGAAATTGTCGCAGGAGCCATTAAAGATTATGAAAGAGGAATTATTCTTGGAACTAATTCTTTCGGAAAAGGACTTGTACAAACGGTTATTCCTTTGGATGACGGTTCTGCAATAGCCTTAACTACCGCAAAATATTATACCCCGTCTGGTGAGAGTATTCACGGTAAAGGAATTGAGCCAGATATAATTGTAGAAACACCAGAGGCAGATGAAGATATGATAGAAGAGCTCGGTGAAGAAAGAGAAAGAAACTATGAAAAAGAGCAGGAAAGGATTTACGAGAGAGAAAAAGGCAAAATTATTGATATAGAAATCGGTAAATTTGATAATCAGCTGAAAGAAGCAGTTAATATAATAATAGGGGCCGAATTATTCAGCTCAAAATTAAATTAGGTGAGAGTTAAATGTTAGACTGGAAACTTTTTAAAATTACAGGTGTGTATCTTGCTCTTATACTAATTGTATTTTCTGTATTTCAATTTATCTCTTCTGAAGAAGATACTTTTAAAGAAGAGGCAAAAATATATGAAGAAAAAGAAGATGCTGAAAAGCCAAGAAAAGAATATAAAGATGAAATAATATCTTTTTCTGAGTTAGAAGAATCTTTAAAACAGCAAAAATCTGAAAAGAAAGAAGCAGAAAAACCGAAGAAGTCTGATGTGAAAAACGACTCTTATAAAATAGCCCTTATTGTTGATGATTTAGGGTATGGTCATGAAAATAAATTTAATCTTTTTGAAAGATTAAAAGACTACAAAATGACCCTTGCTGTTATACCCGGTACTTTCAACGCCCTTTATTCTGAAAAAAAAGGGCATGATTATGGTTATGAGTTGATGCTTCATATTCCAATGCAGGCTAAGGGGGTTGATAATGCTTATGAGAATGAAATTAAAACTGATATGACTCCTGATGAGTTTCATAAACGCCTTGAGGAAATGTTTGAACCGTTTTCCCATATTGAGGGTGCAAACAATCATATGGGTTCACTTGCAACTGAAGATAAAAAAACTATGTTAAATGTACTTTCATATTTAAAAAAGAATAATATGTTTTTTATTGATTCTTTAACTACAAGTAATACTGCTGTAAAAGAGGCGTCTGAACGCCTTAATCTGAACTATTATGCCAGAAATATTTTTCTTGATAATATTGCCGATGAAATTTATATTTTAAAACAGTTTAATAAGTTAAAAGATATTGCCAGAAGAAGAGGTTTTGCTATTGGAATTTGTCATGTAAGAGAAAAAACTCTGTCTTTTCTTGAAAATATGCTTCCTCAAATTGAGGATGACCCAAATTTTGAGCTGGTATATGTATCAGAAATAGTTAAGAAAAAAAAAACTCTGTTAACAAATCGAAATAAATAATAAAATATAATCCGGATAGAAAATTTTCACACAATTTTTAATTTCTTATTTGAAAAAAATTGCTTTCCTTATTATAATATGATAATACTTGAGCATAAAATAAATTTAAAAAACCAATAAAAACTCAAGTTAATTTAAAAATATTTTCTGGGAGGAAATATGACTGAAAGAATTTATAATTTTTCTGCAGGCCCCGCAACATTACCAGAATCGGTTTTAAAAGAGGCGCAGGAGAATATGTTAAACTGGAAAGGTAAAGGTCTTTCTGTGATGGAAATGAGTCACAGGTCTCCTGAATTTGATTCTATTGCTAAAGATGCTGAGGCCAGACTTGTAAAACTTTTAAATGTACCTGATACTCATAAGGTGCTTTTTCTACAGGGCGGAGCAAATACTCAATTTGCAATGGTTCCCTTAAATATACTTGGCGATGATGAAGAGGCTGATTATATTATTACTGGAAACTGGGCTCGTAAAGCCTATAAAGAAGTTGAAAAAATAGGTAAGAAGGCAAATGTTGTAGCATCAAGTGAAGATGATAATTTTTCGTATATTCCAGCTAGAGACGAGTGGAAGCTTAGTTTGAGTTCCAGATATGTTCATTATTGTTCAAATAATACTATTTTTGGAACCCGTTTTCTGGAGCTTCCTGATTTTGATGATAAAATTACAGTTTGTGATATGAGCTCAGATTTTCTTTCAAGACCATTTGATGTTTCAAAATTTGGTGTTGTTTATGCGGGTGCGCAAAAAAATGCCGGTCCAGCTGGAGTTACTATTGTTATTGTTAGAAAAGACCTTGTTGAAAATATAAAAACAGAAAATCTTCCAACAATGCTTAGATATAAAACACATGTAGATAAAGATTCATTATATAATACTCCTCCTTCATATTCTATGTATATCTGTGGTCTTGTTTTCAAGTGGATTGAAGAAGAAATCGGCGGTCTTGAAAAAATGCATGAGTATAACAAAAAGAAAGCGGGTCTTTTATATAAGGCAATTGAAAAATCTGACGGGTTTTATAAAGGAACTGTTAAAAACAAAGATGACCGCTCGCTTATGAATGTTACATTTACACTGCCAAATCCAGAGCTTGATAAAAAATTTATTGAAGAGGCCAAAAAATTAAAAATTTATGGGATTAAAGGGTACAGAACAGTTGGCGGAATTAGAGCTTCTATTTATAATGCACATCCTTTAGAAGGTGTAGAAACTCTGGCTGATTTCATGGACGAGTTCCATAAAAGAAACATGAGCGAAGTGTGTGGTTACCGGTAAGTTATTGACTTTTAAGTGAACCTGGTATAATATGATTGACACCTTAATTATTGATTTAAATCCAAGGAGGAATTATGGATATAATGAATACAGTAGAATCCAGTTATTTAAAAAAAGATATTCCTGAAGTTCGATCTGGTGATCTTGTACAGGTTCATACAAAGGTTGTTGAGGGCGAAAAAACAAGAATTCAGGTTTTTGAAGGAATTGTGCTGGCAAAAAAAAATGGTGGAACAAGAGAAACTATTACTGTAAGAAAAAACTCTTATGGTGTTGGTGCTGAGAAAATATTCCCTCTGCATTCACCAAATATTGATAAAATTGTTGTAAAAAGAAGGAATAAAGTTAGAAGAGCAAAACTTTATTATCTTAGAAATCTTTCCGGAAAAGCGGCAAGACTTAAAGAAAAAAGATAGCTTTACTTTTAATTGATGTTAAAATTAAATCCAATTATCAGAGACTGGCTTGAAATAATAGTCTCGTCTCTGATAATTGTTTTTTTATTAAAACAATTTATTATCACCACGTATCAAGTTCCAAGTTCCTCTATGGAACCAGCAATTGATGTTAACAGCAGAATTATTGTCTCAAAAATATCTTCATCCTTTAAAAGAGAAGATATAATTGCCTTTAAAAATCCTCTGACTCCAAAAGTGAAAATGATTAAAAGGGTGATAGGTCTTCCGGGGGATTTTCTTCAAATAAAAAATAGACAGCTTTATATAAATAATAAACTTTACAAAAGATTTGAAAGGATTGATTATATTATGATTGACCCTGAAACACTCGATTATATTTTTGAACTTAAAATTCCGGATAATCATTTTTTTTTGGTGGGCGATAATATTAATTTTAGCAGAGATTCCAGAAACTGGGGTCTTCTTGAGGAAAGTGAAATTATTGGTCGAGCACTCTTAACATACTGGCCGCCAAAAGAATTCGGAGGGCTTAATTGAATACATATGAAAAAATTGGCTGGTATCCCGGACATATAAAACAGGCACGTCAGAAGTTAAAAAAAAGATTAAAAGATATTGATATTCTTATAATTGTACTTGATGCACGAGCTCCATTTACTACTAATTGTGATTTTTTAAAAACAGATAAAAAGAATTTACATATTATCACTTTAATAAACAAATTTGATCTAGTTTTGTATAATAAAGCTAAATTTAAAAAAAAATATGGGGAAGATGTTTGGTTTGTTTCTGCGCTTAAAGAGGCCAGTTTTAAAAAGGTTCTAAATTATATAAATAAATTTGAGTTGAAAAAAAGCTCAGATCTTAAGAATTTTGGATTTAAAGAAAAAAATAAAAATATAATGGTTGCAGGCATGCCAAATGTTGGTAAATCATGCATTATTAAAAAGTTGATTCCAGGTAAAAAGCTCAAAGTAGAAAATCGTCCCGGAGTAACAAGAAAAGAACAGTGGATAAAAGCAAAGGGGATAAATTTATTAGATACACCAGGGGTTTTTTATCCGGAATTTGAAAATGCTGAAGATATTTATAAGCTTGCATTATTAAATATTGTAAAGCCCGAAAGTATTGGAGTAGAAAAATTATTTGAATTTTTTTTTAATTTTTTAACTTTTTCGGAAAAGAGGCTTGTTTGTGATTATTATAAGCTAGAATTCTGCCCTGAAGTCCATAAGTTCTGTATAAACTTTGGGAATAAAAACGGAATAAAAGGTGTTTCTAATATTGCAAGAAGGGTTTTTTCTGATTATAATAAAGGGAAATTTAAAAATGTTATTCTGGATAGATTTTAAATTATGAAAATAAAACAGTTTTTTTCCAGGTTTTTTGTAAATATCAATATGTCATTAATACGTAAGATTATAGGTCTTATTATCTGTCTTTTCTTATCTGTATTTATAATTTCATATGATTTTTTAAAAGTAGACCATTTAAAGGAAGGCGAGGTTTCTCCGGTTGATATAACAGCCTCAAGAGACGTTAAATACTTTGATTATGAGGCAACTAGACGAATAGAACAGTCTGCACGAAATCACGTTCAGACAGTTTATGAAATCAATAAATCCGTATCTACAGAAATCAGAAATAATATTGAAAACTTTTTTCAATCTATAAAAGAAAACAATATTTCGGAAGAAATTCCGCAGAATTTAAAGGAAAAGGCTGCAAAATTTAAATTACTGAAAGAAGATAAAAAAGAGGAAATCAAAAGTTTAATAAATAATATAACAGAGCAAATTATAAAAGAAGGAGTTAGAAGTGGAGAAGTTTCCTCTGTTTTAAATATTTTTTCTCAAGAACTTGATTTGTCATCTCGTTTTTCCTCAGAAGAAGTTTCTATAATTAAAGAGATTCTTTCTTTTTTTGTTAAACCCAATAAATTTCCAGATGAGGCTAAAACAAAACAGTTAAAAGAAATTGCTTCAAGGAATATTCAACCTGTAGAGCGTTTTGTAAAAAAAGGTGAGCTTATACTGAGACAGGGAGAAATTATTGATAAGGAAGCTTTAAGTATATTAAACAATATAGGATATTTTGATAAATCAGGTATTTTTTTACAGAGAGCTTTTGGTTTTTTCCTTTTATTTTTATTTTTTATAATTGTGTTATTTTTGTATTTGAGTTATTTTAATCCCGACATTTTAAATGAAGAGCCCCTGGTTTATTTTATTCAGGTTATTATTTTTTTATGTGTAGCCTCTTTTAAGTTTTTTGATATTATTTTAAAATCTGAGATAGCTGTAATTATGGGTGATACCGCTCTTCCGTTATTTTCAGAATATCTCTTTCCGGTGGCGGCTATTGCAATGCTGGTTACTATTGTTATTGACTCTAAGTTTTCAATACTTCTTACTTCAATGCTTTCAGTTGTTGGAGGATTAATATTTCAGGATGTGAATTTTGTTGTTGTAGCTGTTATAGGTAGTGTTGTGGCAATTTATTCTATAATGTTTGCCAAAACACGTGCTGAACAGATGCTTTCGGGACTTTATTTAATAATAACAAATATTTGTTTAATTATTGCCCTGCACTTTATAGACCTTAACTATTTTGATATGCAGCAGCATATAAAATTTTTACTTCGGGATGTATCGCTTGGATTCATTAATGGAACTTTTTCTGTGATTTTTGCAATGGGAACAATGCCTATTTTTGAAAAAATTTTTAAAGTAACCTCGGCTATAAGATTACTTGAATTAACAGATTTAAATAATAAAATTCTAAAAAATTTACTGGAACAGGCTCCAGGTACATACCATCATAGTGTTATGGTGGCCAATCTTGCTGAAGCTGCTGCTACTGAAATAGGTGCCGATACTCTTCTTACGCGGATAGGAGGATATTATCATGATATTGGTAAATTAAGACGTCCTTTTTTCTTTTCTGAAAATCTTATGGGCAGAGATAATCAACACGAGGATCTTAACCCTAATTTGTCAGCAATAATAATAATTTCACATGTGAAAGATGGTTTAGAAATTGCAAAACAATATAATCTTCCTGAAGAAATTATCCATATTATTAGCCAGCATCATGGAACAACTCTTGTTAAATACTTTTACGAAAAGGCAAGGAAAGATTTAGGAGATAATATAAAAGACAGCAAGTTCAGGTATCCCGGGCCAAAACCGCAGACCAAAGAGTCAGCTCTTGTCATGCTTGCAGACTCAATTGAAAGTGCCACAAGAAGTCTTTCCGCTCCCTCTCCATCTTCTATTGAAAATTTGATAAAAAAAATTACAAATGATAAGTTTATCGATGAACAGTTTGATGAATGTAATCTAACTTTAAAGGAAATTGAAAAAATTAGAAATGTATTTTCAAAAGTGCTTTTACAGATGTTTCATAAAAGAATTGAATATCCTGATACTGAGGAAAAAGGCCAGGGAGTGTTCAGATAATGAATGAATCGTTGTTAAATAATTTAAAAGAAGAAATTATTTCTCTGAAATATAATAAAAAAATGGTTGTAGATATTTCTTTTGTTTCAAAAGAAGAAATTAAAGAATTAAATTTTAATTACCGAAATATTAATAAACCTACAGATGTGCTTTCTTTCAGTATGAAAGAGGGGGATTTCCCAGAGTGTTCAAAAGATTTACTTGGCGATGTAATTATCTGTGAGGATATTGTCAGGGAAAATGCCGTTAATAATAAAGTTTCTTTTCAGGAAGAGAGACTGAGGGTAATCATACATGGTCTTCTTCATATTATTGGTTATAATCATGATGATAAGGATGGCGAAAAAGAAATGTTTAATTTGCAGGAAAAATATTTAAAAAAATTTCAATGTCGAACAGGAGTTTGTAGTTAATTTGGAAGAGACGCAATTTATTAATGCTATAATTATAGTTGGCCTGCTTTTATTTTCAGCCTATTTTTCGGGGAGTGAAACAGCTTTTTTTTCCATAGATAAATTTCGATTCAATCAGCTGATAAAAAAAAGTAAGTCAGTTTATTACTTGCTTGAAAAACCAAGAAAATTACTGGTTTCTATTCTTCTAGGTAATTTATTTGTAAATGTACTAGTTACAATTACAGCAACTTCATTATTTATCGCAGAATTTGGGGAAAAGCGGGGAAGTTTATACTCTTCTATTATTATGACTTTTCTTCTGCTTCTTTTTGGTGAAATTATTCCAAAAGTTATAGCTGTTAACAATACCCCTTTATATGTAAGGTTATCAGCTCCTTTAATTAAAGTGCTGATGTTTATATTTACACCTTTAAGCAGTCTTATTCTACACATTGTTAATAAAATTCTTAAAATATTTGGGTTAAGCGAACACTCAGTAAATCAACATATTAGTCAGGATGAGCTTAAAACAATTATTGATATGGGTAATGAAGAGGGGGTAATAAAAATCCATGAAACTCAGATGCTCCGAAGTGTTTTTGAATTTTCAGATACATCTGTAGCTGAAATTATGACTCCTAGAATTGATATGGTATGTATAGATGTTAATGATGATTTTGAAAGTATAAAAAATTTAATTAAACAGCAACAATTTTCAAGAATTCCGGTTTTTGATGGAGACCTTGATAATATAATTGGTATTTTATATGTAAAAGATATACTTCCTTATTTAACGGAGAAAAAAAGGATAGATAATGTTAAATATTATTTAAGAAAAGCATTTTTTGTCCCCGAAAGTAAGGGAGCATACTCACTTTTAAAGTACATGCAAAAACATAAGACACATATTGTGATTGTTTCTGATGAATATGGAGGTAATGAGGGGCTTGTTACAATGGAAGATATCATAGAAGAGCTGGTTGGCGAAATACATGATGAGTATGACGAAGAAGATATTTACTATAAATTTCTGGATAAAAATAAACTTGAGGTGAGTGCCAAAATAAATATAAATGAACTGAATGATTTTCTGAATTATAAAATTATCAGAGAACATGAGGACTTTAATACTCTAGGAGGATATATTCTCCATAAATTAGGTAATATTCCAGAAGAAAATGATACTTTTGAAGATGGAAAACTCACAGTAAAAGTGCTTAGGATGGAAGGTAATAGAATAGATCGTGCATTGTTAATAATTAAAGACAGAAAATTGGAGGAAAATTAGTGCTCTGGTTAATACCTTTTGTTTTTCTTGTATTAATATATGGTTTTTTTGCAGGGGTTGAAACAGGTATAATATCTTTAAATAAAATAAAACTGAAAAAAATGGCTGATGAAAATAATAAAAGAGCTCAATTTATTCAAAAAATAACCTCTAAAACAGATGAATTTCTTATTGTTACTCTTCTGGGCCAAAATATATCAATGGTTTTAAATTCGATTATCGCAGCTAATTTTTTTCTGCCTTTTTTTGAAATTCATTTTGGGCCAGTTTTTGGAAAAATAATTTTATCCGGTTTAATAATAACTCCAATAACCCTTCTTTTTTCTGAAACACTTCCTAAAGAAATATTCAGGCAGAAGGCAGATTACCTTATTTTAAAATGTAGTTTTCTGATAAAGTGGTCATTTATTATTATGAAGATACCCTCCCGTATTCTTTTATATTTTGTTAAAATTTTTCTGCCTAAATTTGAAAATAATCAACTTTTTTTTAATAAAGAAGAAATAGAACAACTCATAACTATAAGTGATAAATCTGGCGCACTTCATCCTGAACAGAAAAAAATGATGGAAGGAATATTTGATTTATCAGACACAAAAGTTGATGATATAATGACCCCGAGAGTAAATATTATAGGAGTTGATTTAAACACAAAAGTATCTGAGGTTTTTGATTTGGTAGAAAAGTATGGATATTCCCGTATTCCTGTTTATGAAAATTCAATTGATGATATTGAGGGATTTATATTTGTTCTTGATATTATTCATTCTGATGATGTTGATATTGAAAATGACCGGGTATTCAAGTTTATAAGAAAAATTACCTTTGTGCCTGAAACTAAAAAAATTGATTATCTTTTTACTGAAATGAAGCAGAACAAAGAACAGATACGGCTAGTAGTTGATGAACATGGACAGCTTTCAGGGCTTGTTACCCTTGAGGATATTATTGAAGAAATTGTTGGCGAAATACATGATGAGTATGATGAGGAAGAAGTTTTTGGAAAATTAAATAAAGATGGCTCAATTCATGTAAGTGCAATGATAGAAATTGATGAAATAAATGAAAAATTCAAGATGGGAATTCCAGAAAATGGAAACTACGGCACTCTTGGTGGATTCATTGAGCATGTTCTGGGAGTTATTCCTAAAACCGGAGAAGAATTTGAGTGGAAAAACTACATTTTTAAAATAATATCAATGAATAATAACAGTATTGGCGAAGTGCATATAATAACTAAGAAAAAGCCTGAAATTACAAAAGAAAAGGAGAAAGAAATTGCTGAAAAATAAAATTATTGTTATTTTAACTGCTTTGAAAACAACGTTTTCTGCTATATTATCATTTATTCTTTCAATTTCAAGAACTTATTTTTTAACCGGACTTTTTGTGTTGTTGCCTTCTGCCTTAACTCTTTATATTATATATCTTCTGTTTACCTGGGCGGATTCCGGGTTTGTGGCTGTAATATTTCATGATTTTCTAGGACATAGAATTCCAGGGTTAGGGTTTATTTTTACCCTTACGGTTATTATTGGTTCAGGTGTTATAGCCAAAAATGTTATTGGAAAAAAACTCTTTGATTTTATTGAAAAAGTGCTTTCTAAAATACCGCTTGCTAAAAATATTATGAACGCGGTCAGGCAGCTTCTTGAGTTTATGCAGCAGAACAAAAAATCTGTTTTCAATAAAGTGGTTTTAGTTGAATATCCTAGAAGGAAGTGCTGGGTAATAGGTTTTGTATCTATTGATGCTCCAAGGATTGTAACTACTTCGTTGGGAGAACATAAAATGTATTCTGTTTTTATACCGACCACCCCTAATCCAACCTCAGGATTTTTAGTGTTTGTGCCGAAAACAGAAGTAGTAGAACTGGAAATTACAATAGAAGAAGCTATGAAAATAATTATTTCTGGAGGAGTTTTAACTCCTGAAGTTGAGGAAAAAGGCTTTCTTGTAAATGGTTTAACGGAGGACGAGGAATGAAATCCCGCGAAAGTAAAATATTACTTTTAAGTATGATTATAGTTTTTGGATTAATTGGAAGCGGTTATACTGTTAGAAATGCAGAGTTTATGATTATTGCAGAAGAGTATACAAAAGATTTTGAATCCTATAAAAGAGCTGTTGAAAATACATTAAACGAAGAAGAATTAAAAGAAATTCAAAATAAGCTGGATGATAATAAAGAAGATTTTATGCATAAAATTAAAAAAAATTATTCGTCAGACTTAACTGATAAACTAATGTTAAATTTTTCCTATAAAAAATTCAACAATCGTTATAATAATATAAAAGGTGATATTGAAAGCAGGCTGAAAAGGTTAGGCGGAGATAAAACTGAAAATGAGCTTGTCAGTATAAACTTTAAAAAAGAAATGAAACCTGATAATAATAATGAAGATATAGTCGAAGAAGCAAAACAGATAGATAATGAGTTGGAAACAAAAGAAGAAGTTGAAGGTGAATTACCGGTATCGCTTATAAAAGCAGTTGTCAAAAATAGTCCTGGTCAAGTTGAAGTGGATGATATTCATACTGTTGTTAAAAACGAGAGCGAAAATGATTATCTTGTTTTGAAATATTTTAATAAAGATGAAAAAAATTTGCTTAATTTTAATAATTCTTATAGTGATTTTTTAAATAAAATCGGATTTGATGATTTTAACTCTGTTGAAGAGGAGAAATTAAAAATTAAAAAAATGGAAGAAGAGATTATAAATTCCAACTCATATAAAAGTTTTAAAATTAATGACAGAAATTTTGAGTGGAGAGACAACGCCTTTTTAATTAATGATGAAAACTTTGAGTCGTTTAGAGCCGAGAATATAATTGTTCAGATAGAGGGGAAGATTTCAGGCTATGGTTCTGCCTATTTCTTTAATGGAAAAGAATTTACAAAAGGTGTATGGCTTCAGGAAGACGAGGAGATTAACTATTATGACAATCTGGGAAATGAGATAAAATTTTATGGGAGTAATTTCTGGATTAATATATGTCCTGAAGAAGATTTTAAAATATGAAAAAATCAGGTTTTGTTGCAATAGCCGGAGATCCAAATGTTGGAAAATCCACCCTTATGAATCAGTTTCTTGATATTCATCTTTCAATTACTTCACCAAAACCTCAGACCACACGAGATAAAATATTTGGAATATACTTTAAAGATAATGTTCAAATAGTATTTCAGGATTTACCGGGATTCTTATCCCCGGATAACAAACTACAGGAAAAAATGCAGGAGGATATTTCTGAAGGCATAAGTGACTCTGATATTCTTTTAATTCTGGTTGACTCAAGAGAAAGATTAAATAAATATTTAAACACTTTAAAAAAAATAAAATTTGAAAATGTTATTTTTTGTGTTAATAAAACAGACCTTAATAAAAATTTTGATAACTTTTATAAAAATTTTGCCCTTGAAAAAGGGTGGGAATTTTTTGAAATTTCAGCTTTAAATGGAACAAACTGCGAAGAATTACTTCAAACTATAATAAAAAAAATTCCGCAGACTGACTATTTTTATTATGATAAGGATTATCTTACAAACCGGTCAGAAAGATTTATTGTAAAAGAATATATCCGGGAAGCTGTTTTAGAAAATTTCCGTGAAGAAATACCACATGAAATTTTTGTTGAAGTGACCGAAATGAAAGAGAAAGAAAAAATTATAGAAATTGATTCAGTAATATATACAGCAAGAGAAAGTCAGAAAGGGATTGTAATTGGTAAAAAGGGCAGTATGCTTAAAAAAATAGGACAAACATCAAGAGAAAAGCTTGAATCTTTTTTTTCAAAAAAAATTTTTTTAAAAATTCGTGTTAAAGTAAAGAAAAAATGGTACAATGATTCTGTTTTATTAAAAAAATTAAAGCAGGATATTGGTACTTGGAACTAAATTGCACAGGAATAACAATTAATTCATATGATTTAAAAGACAGACATCGTATACTTGTAGTATTAAGCGATGACTTTGGTAAAATAAAAATTATTTCAAAAAACTCCAAAGGATTGAAAAGTTCTAATCGTGAAACATCCATGCTGATGAGTGTTTCCAGTTATAAACTTATAAGAGGAAAAAATTTCCATCAGATAAGGTCTGCTTCCCTTTTAAAGGGGTTTAAATGTGAAAGTTATGAAAATTATGAAACAGCCTGCGAGCTGCTTCTTATTCTGAATAAATCCCTGCCAGAAGATTATGTTAATTCGAATATTTTTATTTTAACTAAAAATTTTCTTACTTTTATTGAAAAAATGCCCTCAGATTTAAAAAAATTTGTAATCAGCTCATTTATTTTAAAATTTCTTTATCTTATTGGTCATCTTCCGAATTTGAAAAGTTGTGAATGCGGTCTTCAAACGGGGAAAAAATTTTTTTTTGATTATAAAAACTCTGTTTATTATTGTAGTGAATGTACAGAAAACGATAGTTATATTCATGGGATTGAAATTGATAAAAAAAGAATAAAAATTTTAAACGAAGTTTTAAGATGGGATTATTCTTTTGAAAGGGCCGATAACTTAAAAGATGAAATATACTCTATATATCAGCTTGTCAGAGATTATTTAAGGTATCATTTTTCATAATTTTTTTTTTTATGTTATAATCAAATGCTGATAATATAATTTATCAATTTTTATACTTACAGGTTTGGAGGTTGATTTTGCTGATTTTTTCTCAGCGCAAGTTACAGGATAAAAATTTATGAATAAAAAAAATATAAAAATCCTTTTTTTAGTGCTTTTTTTATTTTTAACAAGCGCATGTTTTGAAGATTCATCTGAAGAGGATACTGATGTTGGTCAGAGCAGGCGGGAGGCGGAAATAGTTCCTCAGAAAGGGGGGTTTCTTGTTCAGGCTTTAACAAGAGATATTGTTACTTTAAATCCGCTTCTTATTAATGATGTGAGCTCTGGAGAAGTCTCTGATAGAATTTATGAAGGGCTTGTTGAATATAACAAAGAGCAAGAACTTGAGGGCGTGCTTATTAAATCATGGGAAATAGTAAATAATGGACTTGATATTATTTTTCATTTAAAAAGAAATGTAAAATGGCATGACGGAGCAAAGTTTACTTGTGCAGATGTTAAGTTCACTTATGAGGCTATAATGTCTTTTAAAGAGAACGGTCATGAAAGTCAGGTCAGTCAGCTTTATTCAGATTTTGATTATATAAGAAGTTTAAACGTTCTTGATGATTTTACTTTCAAAGTATCTTATAAAGAACCCTTTGCACGGACCATTGATATATGGAGGGCAAAAATCATTCCAGAACATATATGGAAAGATGAGCTTAATTCTGAGTTTTTTTTAAAAGCGTCTGAAAATATGAAACCTGTTGGAACAGGTAAATATAAATTAAATACTTATATTCCTGATGAAAGAATAATTCTTGAGGTCAATAAGGAATATCATTCAAAAGAGGCTTTTATTCAACAGATTATTTATACAATTGTTCCTGATCAGAGTATAGTTTATCTTGATACCCGGCTTGAAAGAATTGACCGGGCGAAACTAACCCCGACTCAGTTTACAAGTTTTTTACAGAGCGCAGATGAGCTTGAAAAAATCAAACCTGTAAAGTATAACGGTAATCATTATATGTATCTCGGTTATAATTACAATAATCCACTTTTTAAAAATAAAGAAGTTCGTCAAGCTCTTACCAGGGCAATTAACAGAAAAGAACTGGTTAATGGAGTTCTGGAAGGATATGGAATAATCTCAAATGGGCCTTTTCTGCCACATTCATGGGCCTATAATCAGGATGTTGAGTTTTTTGAATATAATCCTGAAAAAGCCAGAGAAACTTTAAAGAATAATGGTTGGGAAGATAAAAACGGGGATGGATTGCTTCAAAAAAATGGAAAAAATTTTGAATTTGATGTAGTTATAAGCCGGGGTCAACCGGTAAGAAACATGGCATTAAAATTTATACAGCGTAATCTAAAGGATATCGGAATAAAAGTAAATATAAAACAGGTTGCGTGGAACGTTTTGATTGAAGAATATTTATATGAGCGTGATTTTGATGCTGTGCTGGTAGGCTGGAAATTAGAAGTTGATCCTGATATTTATAATATTTGGCATACAGAGGGTGAACTTAATTTTATAAATTATTCAAATGAAAGAGTAGATTATTTGTTGGATAAAGCCAGAAAAACTTTTGACAGAGATATAAGAAGAGAATGTTATCATGAGGTGCATAGTATAATTGTCGAAGAAAATCCCTATACTTTTTTGTATATTGATGTTGTACTGGAGGCAATTAATCGAAAAATAAATGGTGTAGAAGCTCATGAATCAGGATTAAATGATATTTCTGAATGGTTTATAAATTATCGCACCCTTATAAATTAGTGGGTTTAATATAGAAAAAATCTTGATTATCGCAAACATTTAATGTAACTTTCAAATTACAGAGGAAAAAAGATGTGCTTTAATGATTATAAAAAAAAAAATATATTACTTCATGTAAAAAAATTAAAAAAGTTTTTTCCAGTTTATCATGGTCTTTTTTTTAAAAAAACAAGTGAGATAAAAGCTGTTGATAATATTTCTTTTTCACTTCGAAAAGGCGAAACATTTGCTATTGTTGGTGAGTCAGGATGCGGAAAATCTACAACAGGGCGCACCTTGATAAATTTATTAAAACCTACCTCCGGTACTATTAATTTTATTGATTATGATAACGAAAAGGTAATTGATATAAGCGCAAATACCTCTCAAACAAAGAAGTTCATAAGAAAAAAAGCTCAGATGATTTTTCAGGATCCATATGCTTCTTTAAATCCAAAAATGAAAATTGGTAAAATTGTTGAGGAACCCCTTTCTATAAATAATATTGGAAAAAACAAAATTGTTCGAAGTAATTTAGTTCAGGAGCTTTTAGAAAAAGTAGGACTTGAAAGGTCTGCTGTGGACAGATATCCTCATGAGTTTTCTGGAGGTCAGAGACAGAGGATTGGAATAGCCCGTGCGCTTGCGCTTAAACCTTCAATTATCATAGCTGATGAACCTGTTTCCGCCCTTGATGTTTCTGTTCAGGCCCAGGTTCTAAATTTGCTCCGGGATTTACAGAATGAGTATAAACTTACATATTTATTTATTGCACATGATTTAAGCGTTGTTAAACATATCTCTGACAGGGTTGCGGTTATGTATTTGGGTTGTATTGTTGAGAGTGCTAAAACTGAAGAGCTTTTTGCAAATCCACTGCATCCCTATACAAAAGCCTTGTTGTCTGCTGTTTTAAATTCAAACCCAAGAAAAGAAAAAAAGAAAATAATAAAGCTGAAAGGAGATGTCCCAAGCCCATTAAAAAAACCACCGGGATGTCCTTTTAATACTAGATGTCCTTATAAGCAGGAAATATGTCTCAAAAAAATGCCAGAGGTGCTTGAATATAAAGATAATCATTTTGTGGCATGTCACGTGGTCGCTTCTTCTGGAAGTTCTACTAAAGACAAATTAGAAACTGGACAGAAGTTTTCCTTTTTATAAATTTTTAAGGCTGTTTTATTTTCAGAAATTACAGATAAAGCACATATTTTGTTTTCTTTTACAGTAAGATTAATTAAATGGCGGGTTATTTCTTTTCCTATGCCATTTTTTCTATATTTTTTATCAACGAAAATACTTCCAAGCAGATTTATTTTTGGTGAATCTGTTTCAATTACACCAAATCCATTTATAATATTAAATTTTTTTGATATAATAACATGATTTTTTGAAATTTTTTCTTTTAAATTTTTCCTGTATTCTTCCAAATGAGTTTGTGTAGGAATATAATTCCAATAATCTATTTCAAATTTTTTTTTAAGCTCAATAAGACAATCCAAATGTTTCATTGTAGCAATTGAAGTGTAAGGTTTTGAAATATGTGTTTGTTTATTAGTTCTTCTAATCATGAAAACTTCATTTTTAATTATATTTTTTTTCATATCGTCCGGGAGTGAATTTTTAAATGAAAGAATAAACAGCGGTTTTTTTTGAAAAATAATATTCTGAAATAAAGAATTTCTCTTAACTTTAGATGATATTAGGCAAATTCCGGCATTAAAAAAAGCTGCTATAGCTTTTAATTGATTTTTTTCAAAATACCCGTAATAATCTGCATCCTCTGGATTACCTTGGTTTTTAATCTCGTTTTTGATTAGATTTTTATAAATATAAAGTGATGAAACCGGAAAATTATTAAGAAACCGGTAAATATTTTTTTTGTTTTTTTTAGATAAAAGTATTATATTATTCATAAATTCACCTTTAAAATTATAATCGGTAAATTAATAATATAATTTGATTAAGTGTAATATTATACAAGAACAAGGGGGAGATAAATGAAAATTTTAGAGGAACTTACCAATTTATACGGACCGGCTGGAAACGAGGCGCCTGTGAAAAAATGGGTTGAAAAATTTTTAAAAAAATGTTCGTCTGTATCCGAAATTAAAAAAGATAAAATTGGAAATCTCTACGCAAAAATCAATGGAAAAAAGAATAAAAAAGTAATATTTGCAGCTCATATGGATGAGGTTGGCTTCATGGCTTCAAACATTGATGATAAAGGTTTTATCAGGTTTATTACGGTTGGCGGAATTGACCCTAAAGTACTGCCTAATTCCCGGGTAGTTATGCTGGGTGAAAATAATGAGATTGTTAAAGGTATAATTGGAATTAACCCGCCTCATGCGGGAGGTAAAGAAAAAGGGGTGGAAATATCCTCGCTTTTTATAGATACTGGATTGAGCAAGAAAGAACTTGAGAAAAAAGGAATAGAGCTGGGAACTTATGGTACTTTTGACACCGAATTTGAAAAAGTTGGCAATTTTTATAAAGCAAAAGCTTTTGATGATAGACTCGGGGTTGCAGTTTTATGTAATCTTGCCTCAAAAATTTCAAAAAAACCTGATTTTGATATTATTTTATGTTTTACATGTCAGGAAGAACTTGGTTTAAGAGGGGCAGAAGTTGTATCCAAAACAGCGGAAGGCGAATATGCTTTTATTTTCGAAGGAACATATTCACTGGATACTCCTGGGAATAAATCTGACAACTGGTCAACTTTAACCGGAGAAGGACCAGCTTTAACACTTTTTGACCGTTCTATGGCTGCTGATAAAAAACTGGCTAAATTTGTTAAAAATCTTAGCGATAAAAATAAAATAAAAACTCAGTATAAACAGCCTAGAAATGCCGGAGGAACAGATGGGGGGAAACTCCATCTGGCTAAAAACGGTCTTCCTTGTGCGGTGCTGGCGGCGCCCTGTAGATACATACATTCAGCCTATTCGATGGTAAATATAAAAGATTATGATAGAATGAAAAAAATGGGATTATTAATTGCAGAAAAAGTTCAGTTTGAAGAACTTGAAAAATTATTTAAATAATGGAGTGGAATTATGACAGGAGTTAAAATATCTGGTTTAGGAAGTTTTTTACCGGAAAAAAGAGTAACAAATAAAGATATGGAAAAAATTGTTGATACGACAGATGAATGGATTGTTTCAAGAAGTGGCATAAAAGAGAGAAGATTTGCCTCAGAAGACGTTGCCTCCTCTGATTTAGCATATAAGGCTGCTCTTGAGGCTCTGCGAAACTCAAATACACAGCCAGAAGAACTTGGTATGATAATTGTCGGGACTTATACTCCTGATTATCCGTTCCCCTCTACATCTTGCATATTACAGGGTAAGCTTGGTGCTGAGAATGCGTGGGCCTATGATGTACAGGCGGCCTGTTCGGGTTTTGTTTACTCATTGATTACGGCAACTCAGTTTATAAAAAACTCTACATATAAAAAAATACTTGTTGTTGGAGTTGATACCTGTTCTAGAATTCTGGATTTCGAAGACAGAGGCACATGCGTGCTTTTTGGAGACGGTGCCGGGGCAGCCGTTATTGAAAGCTGCGAGGAAGGTTCTGGAATTATTGACTGGACCGCTGGTGCTGATGGAAAAGGAGCAGAATTAATTATAATGCCGGGAGGAGGATCTAAAAAACCTGCGTCTAAAGAAACAGTTGAAAATAGAGATCATTATTTTAAAATGAACGGGAAAGAAGTTTTTAAGTTTTCCCAGAGAGTTTTTCCCCGTATGATAAAAAAACTGTTGCAGAGAAATCAAATAAGCCCAGAGAAATTAAAAATTGTTATACCTCATCAGGCAAATGTTAGAATATTGGAATCCGGAGCTAAAAAAGCCGGTATTTCTTTTGATAAACTATATATAAACCTGGATAGATATGGTAATACAGTTGCTGGCACTATACCAATAGCACTTCATGAAGCTCTAAAAGACGGTAAAATACAAAAGGATGATTATATTATTCTTGCCGGTTTTGGTGGCGGACTTACCTGGGCAAGCCTTTTAATTAAATGGTAAAAAAAAGGTGTACCGTAAAACGATACACCGAAAGAGAGGGTAAAACAACTAATATAGAATTAGTTGTACCAGCTTTATTATCGGCATTAATTTAAAAGAGTTTAGAAAAATATGAAAAAATATCAAAATCATATAAAAGAATTATTTGGAGAAAGCGATTTAGAAAGACCTATTTCTGAAACATTGTGCTGGCTTTCTGAAGAAGTTGGTGAGCTTTTAAAAGCTGTTAGAAAAGGCGATAGAAAAAACGAAGAAGAAGAATTTGCCGATGTTTTAGCGTTTTTAATATCAGCAGCAAATGTACGTGGAATAGATTTAGAAAAGGTTTTTTATAATAAATACCCAGAAAGAGATTAATACGTTGCAAAAGTTGAATAAATAAAATATAATTCAAATATTGAAATTCTTTTAAGGAAGGTAATAAAATGTCAAAAAATAAAAGAAAAGAAACAGTTGAAACACATTGTCCCAGTTGCGGTAAATTTACTGGAACTTATGAACGTTGTCCCTACTGTGGGGCCGAAGTAAATAAAAGGTTAAGTTTAAAATTTTTTAGATATGGTTCCTTAATACTTGCAGTTATGGGTGTTTTTTTCATATACCTTGCCGCAGTTAATAAAGAAATACCGGAACTTGATTATGAACATATAAGCGAAACTATGAATTTTGCTTTTGTTAGAGTTAAGGGAGAAGTTGTCGGCCAGCCTAATGTTTTTTACAGAGAGTCTGGTAGTATTGGTAGTTTGAGTTTTACTGTTGATACAGGTTATCAGGAAATCAGAATTATGGCTTATTCAAATATAGCAGAGGATATTCTTAAAGCTGGAAATGATCCTGTTCCGGGGGAAGAAGTTGAAATTTCTGGAAGTTTTAGAATAAAGGATGAGGGATCAACTTTATCTCTTTTTATACAGGCTCCGCAACATCTTAAAATTAAGGACAGGGAAGAAATTCAACATAAAAATTTCTGGGAAATTTCAAGTCATGATGAATCAAGATATTTTTATATTTCTGGAATTATAAAAAGAATAGAACCATCTACCGGAACTGGGCCAGGCAGAATTGTTATCATGTCAGAAGAGGGTAAAACAGGATATTTAACTGTCTGGGATAATGTTCTTGAGATTATTATGAATCGTGAGGGAAATGATTTTGCTCCTGGAGCTGAATTTAAGTCAAGAATTTTAGTTAATGTTTTCAGAGATAATGTACAGCTTCTTTTAAATTTTCCTGCCAACTTTGAAATTCAAAGCCCCCCTCAACCGGGTAAAGATATATCAGATTATATGAATATTGAACAGGTTGAGTTTGTTGATATACGCCCAGAAGACGAGGGGCAGCATTTTGAAATTGAGGGAATTATAGAAAGTCTTGAACCCTCAGAAACTGCGGCACCTAATAAAATAAATATTGTAGATGAATATGGGAATAGAAGCAGCTTGACTATCTGGCATGATGTTTTTGAGGCTTTAAGAAGTATATACGGCTCAGATTTGCGAAAAGGAGCCCTTTTTAAAGGTGTAATTCAGGCAAATGTTTTTCAGAATCAGCTTCAACTTCTTTTAAATACTGCACAGGACTTTAAACTGACCGGCGAAACTGATGAAATTCCTGAAAAAAAAGCGAGGACAGTAGAAAGGGAAATTAGTCTGAAAGACGAAGGAATGTTTATAGAAGTAAGCGGTAATATTAAAGAGTTATTTAATCTGGAAGCCAACGGTGTCCCTTTATTAAAATGTGTTTTTGAGTATGCTCATGGAGAAATTGATTTAATAATGTGGGATGATGTTATCAAAAATCTAAGTGAAGATCTTGAGCCTGGTTATCATGTTAGTGTTAAAGCTTATGTTGAGATATACAGGGATGAACCACAGCTTGTTTTAAAAGAGGCCTCAAATTTAACAGTTAATAAAAAAGAGGTTGTTCAAAAAGAAGTTCCAAAAGCTGTACAGGTTGAAGATGAATTTTTTACTGATAAAATAACAACTGAAATGGAAGGTGAGATTATAAATTTGAGAGGGCGTGTTTATGACAGAGACGAACTAAATAACGGCGTAAAATATACTTTGAGATATAATAACGAAAGAGTTACTCTGCTTGTATGGAATAACATAATAAAATATAAACCGCAGCTTCGTAATCTTTCCAACAATCAGCTTATTACTGTTGAGGGAAAGGTTGATGTATTCAGAGGAGATATTGAGATTGTTCCAAATCATTCAAATCAGATAAATATTGAGGAGGTTAGATAATGGAGCCTCTACTAACAGGGTTGTTTTTTCTAATAATTGGGACCTTATTTTCGGCTTTTATTTCATGCCTTCCAGCATTACATATATATAATGTTGCAGGATTACTTATTATTTTGTGGACAAAAATTTCTGTTATTGGTGCTGAAAACTTTATTGCTCTCGTTACTGGACTGGTTGTTGGATACTCAATTATAAACAATGTTCCCTCTATATTTTTAGGTGCTCCTGACGAAGCCGCAATGTTTATGGTTTTGCCGGGGCAGAAATATTTAATGCAGGGTAGGGGGTTTGAAGCTGCTGTATTGACTGGAATTGGTGGTCTTGGAGCTGCTTTTGCCATGCTGTTGATTTCTCCTTTTTTACCTTTGATTGTAAGCACTGTAAGAACAGTTCTACAGTCTCATATGGGAGGTATTCTCGCAGTTGTGCTCACCTATATTATTGTTTCAGAGTTTCCGAAGGGCGGCGATAGAGGCACTGTTTTTCAGAAGTTTATTAACGGCTGGAAATCCATGAGTGCAGGTTTTTTTACTTTGTGTCTTGCAGGATTACTGGGTTTTGTTATGATTTATAAACCTATGGTTCCCGAAGAGTATGCTTTTCAGAATTTGATGCCTGCCTTTGTTGGATTATACGCCGTTCCCTGGGTTATAACTAATATTATATCAAATACAAGCATACCCAGGCAGCATATAGCTAAATCAATCAATATGAACTGGGAGCTTGTTTCAAGAGGAACCGGAGCTGGTATGCTTGGGGGAATGTTTGCCGCAATTTTCCCTATTGTTACTGGTGGTATAGGAGGGCTTTTTGCCGGTCATGCTACCGCACAGAGAGATGAAAGACTTTTTGTGATGAGTCAGGGAGTATCAAAATTTGCCTACTATGTAGGGGCTTTTTTATTAATGTTTATTCCTAATTCTCCCCTGGTAAGAGGGGGTATGGCCTGGATGACTTCCTCTATTTACAGACCATTTGGAATTGAACCTTATTATAGAATTCTTGGTTATATTGGAATTTCTGCTGCTATAGCATTTGTTTTAATGCTGTTTTTATCAAAAGTTACAATTAAATTCATTCAGCTATACGATTACAGGAATGTTTCTTATCTAACGCTTACCATAATCACTTTAATTGTTCTTGGTATAACAGGCTGGTATGGTATTGCAATTATGATAGTATGCACTGGAATAGGGTTAATTCCGGTTATGTTTCATTCAAGAAGAATGAACTGTATGGGAATACTTCTTGTTCCTATCACATGTAATATGCTGGGTTGTGGTCCAGCGATTGCAGGATTTTTGGGGTTAATATAATGAAAGGAATTTCACATTTTATATCAGGAGTAGCGGCGGCAACTTTTATTGAGAGAGCCGTTCAAATGAGTTCAAATGAGCATTCGATAATACTCGCAATCGGAGGTTTATTTGGAATATTACCAGATACGCTGGATTTTAAATTTGCAAAATTTATGCAATCTTTTGACTATGAGGTTGATCCTCATCCAGAAAAAATGGACCCCCAGCAAATGGCCGAGGTAGTAGCCAAAGCTATAAATGAGAGTTATGAAAATGATACTGAAGTTAATTTAATGCTTCATTCAGTCAAACTTTCTGCTGATTTATACAGACAGTACAGCGTTCATTTTGACAATAAAAACTCTGAGGTTGTTGTGGAAATCGGACCAGTTGTTAATATGTCAAAACTTCCATATCCTGGAACTGAGTTTCAGGGGAAAAAAGTTGGCAGAGCTAAATTGAACGCGCACGTTCTTCATTCTTATGACGATAAAACTTATATAGATATTTTCAGTGGTTCTGATTTTTCTTTCCGCAAACTGGGAAATAAAGTAGAAGCCTTGTTTATTCCTTGGCATAGAAAATGGAGCCATAGTCTTACTCTTGGTATTTTCTTTGGAGCACTTGCTTATTTTATAATGTATTTTCTTGGAAATCCTGATGCCTGGGTTTATGGCACTGTTGTTGCAGGTGCATTTTGTGTACATGTGCTTGAAGATCAGCTGGGATATATGGGATCAAACCTGTACTGGCCTATAAGCAAGGAGAGGTTTAACGGCCTTCATTTTATGCGTTCTGCAGATGCCTGGCCAAATTTTGTAACTGTATGGATTAGCTGTCTTTTAATATTATTTAATTTAAATAGATTTGCGGCTGCTTCAGAGAGGGCTTTTAATATGTCCTGGGTTGAATATTTTGGATATACTTTTTTTGTTCCTATTCTTATACTATTTATAATTGAAAGAATTTTCAGGGCTATTTACAGAAGCGAACCAGCTGGTGAAGAATTACAGCTTATGGACGCTGATGAGAAAAATAAAGAAATAATAACTGAAAATCAGGATAATGTTGAACAGTAAATGAAACTTATTGAAAAAACTGTTGAGGAACTTCTAATAAATAAACTTGTAAAAAAAAATGATAAAATACTCCTTGGTTTATCTGGAGGAGCCGATTCTGTTTTTCTTTTTCATGTTTTTTTAAATCTTAAAAATAAAATAAACTTCTTTTTAAGCTGCGCCCACGTTAATTATAATCTAAGGGGCGATGATTCAAGGCAAAACCTTGAATTCTGCCAGAAATTGTGTGAAAAGTTTAATGTTTTTCTTTTTAACAAAGAGCTTAATTACTCTAAAACAAATAATTTACAGGAAAAGGCCAGAAATGATAGATATGATTTTTTTTATTATTTATTAGAAAAAAAAAATTTAGATAAAGTAGCTGTGGCTCATAATTCAGATGATAATTCTGAAACAGTTTTTTTTAACATAATAAGAGGTGCCGGTATAGGTGGTATAAGAGGATTAAAAAAGGATAATGAAAAAATTTTACGGCCTGTTTTAAATTTGTCGGCCCAGGAAATAAGAAACTTTTTAAAAAAAGAACAAATTGATTTTTGTGTGGATAAATCCAATTTTGAAAATAAGTATAATCGTAATCTGATTAGAAATTCAATTTTTCCCGCAATTCAAAAAATCAACCCTAATATTAAAAAATCTATTTTAAACCTGGCTTCAGGAGCCTCAGATTATGAAGAGGCGGTTCTTGAGTTTTATCATAGATGTATTGACGATTTTGTTTTTACAATAAAAAAAAATAAAAAATACATTATTAAAAAACATTTTTTCAGCATAAGTAAAGGGAAAAAAAGAGTTTTTTTTTATAATTTTTTTAAAAAGGAGTTAAAAATACAAAAGGGTATTTATAGAAATAATATTAACGAAATAATAAAAATGGCAGGAAAAAATACTGGAAAATTTATAATATTAAGTAATTTCATTTTTTTTAACTGTTATAAATACTTTGAAATAATTGATAAAGATTATTTTGAGCTGGAGTATCCAGATTTTGAAGACGAAATAATTCCTGATTCTGATTTTTCCTCACAACTAATAAAGATTTCAAGGTCAGCTGTCTCTTTTATAGAAAAAAATTCTGTTTCTATAAACTCAAAAAAATTAAAATGGCCTTTAATGTTGCGACATCGAAAAAAGGGTGATAAAATATCGAAAAATAAATCCCTGAAAAAGTTGCTTATTGATAAAAAAATTAATAAACTAATCAGAAATAGAATTCCTGTATTGACAGATTCTGAAAATAATATTATCTGGATACCGGGGGTTTTTATAAAAAAATTTAAAAAAACAGATTTAGTATTAAAATTTAAGAGGAGGCTCTTTTGGATAAAAGAATGAAAAACGTCTTATTTTACGCATTAATAATAATTATAATAGTTATTATACTTAACAACTTTTTAACTCATGAAGCAATTAAAGAGTTATCATACAGCGAGTTTAAGGATACAATCAGGTCAGGCAATATTACTAAGCTTGAAATTATAGGAATGAACGTTAAAGGTGAGTTTTCTACTCCGCAAACTGACCCCGCAACAGGAATGGATTTTAAAAAGTTTGAAACAGCCATTCACCCTATGTTTTCTGAAATTTTAGCAGATGAACTGGATGAATTTCAGTCGCAGAATTTAATTGCTAAACCCGAGCCTGAAACTACATGGTGGTTTGAACTTCTGGTTAACTGGTTTCCTTTTATATTTTTTATAATGATATGGTTTTATATCTTAAATAAAATGAACGGAGCTGGTTCAAAGGCAATGTCCTTTGGTAAGAGTAAAGCAAAATTCAGCGACCCTTCCGCCCAGAAAACCACCTTTAAGGATGTTGCCGGATGTGATGAATCCAAGGCAGAACTTGAAGAGGTAATTGAATTTTTAAAAGATCCGAAAAAATTCCAGAAACTTGGCGGACAAATTCCAAAGGGAGTGCTTCTTGTAGGCCCTCCCGGAACAGGTAAAACTCTTCTTGCTCGTGCTGTATCAGGCGAGGCAAAAGTACCTTTTTTACATATTTCCGGTTCTGATTTTGTAGAAATGTTTGTTGGAGTTGGTGCCTCAAGAGTTAGAGATCTTTTCACACAGGCTGAAAAAAGAAAACCATGTATTGTATTTATAGATGAAATTGACGCTGTTGGTCGTCAGAGAGGCGCCGGTCTTGGTGGCGGTCATGATGAAAGAGAGCAAACACTTAATCAGCTTCTGGTTGATATGGATGGTTTTGAGGCAAATACCGGAATAGTAGTGATGGCGGCCACAAATAGACCAGATATATTAGACCCTGCTTTGCTAAGACCAGGACGTTTTGATAGACAGATTGTAGTAGATTTACCTGATATAAAAGGAAGACATGAAATATTAAAAGTTCATACTAAAAAAATACCGCTTGATGATACAGTTAAGTTGAAAGTAATTGCTAAAACTACTCCCGGATTATCAGGAGCAGATCTGGCAAATCTTGCAAATGAAGCAGCTTTACTTGCTGCAAGAGAAAATGTAAAGAAAATTGGACAGAAACATTTTGAAGAGGCAAGAGATAAAGTGACAATGGGAGTTGAGAGAAAAAGCAAGGTGATAAGTGAACATGAAAAGAAAATAACAGCCTATCATGAGGCCGGACATGCTTTGATTTCACTTATGGTAAAAGAATGTGACCCTCTCCATAAAGTAACTATTATACCCAGGGGAAGGGCGCTGGGGGTTACTCACTCAATTCCGGAAGATGACAGGTATTTATATTCTGAAAAACAGTTTTATGGCATTATAAAAAAAGCAATGGGTGGAAGGGTTGCTGAAGAAATAGTTTTTGATGTTGTTTCAACCGGTGCCTCAAACGATATAGCTGTTGCTACAAATATTGCTCATAATATGGTTTGTGTTTATGGAATGAGTAAAGAATTTGGTCCGTTGAGCTTCGGAAAAAGAGAACAGCATGTATTCCTAGGCAAAGAAATGGCTCAGATCAAGGATTATAGTGAGGCAACGGCCCAGAAAATTGATGAAGAAATTAAAAAAATTGTTGTTGATTGTTATAATAGTGCAAAAGAAATAATATCAGAAAATAAAGATAAACTAGAAACTCTTGCCGTGGCATTACTGAAATTTGAAACTCTTTCCCGTGAACAGATTAATAAGTTAATGGACGGTGAAGAACTTGAAGAAAATAAAGTTACTGAAATTGAAAATGAAGAAGTTGAACCGAAAGAGTCTGAAGAAAAGGAAGAATCTGAAGATAAGGAAAAACCATCAGAAGATGAATAAAGAAAAAATAAAAAAAGCAGTTGGCGATATTCTTGAGGCAGTAGGTGAAAATCCTCAGCGGGAGGGTCTTAAAGACACTCCCGACAGGGTTGCGCGTATGTATGAAGAACTTTTTTCAGGAATTCAGGAAAAACCTGAAAATATTTTAAAGATTTTTTTTAATGAGCCACATGATGAGATGATAATAGTTAAAGATATTCCTTTTTCTTCTATGTGTGAACATCATATGATGCCTTTTACAGGGAAAGCGCATGTAGTTTATATTCCTAAAAATAATCAGATTACTGGATTGTCGAAACTTGCCAGACTTGTTAATGTTTTTTCAAAACGATTACAGCTTCAGGAAAGACTTACTACTGATATAGCTGATTCTATTATGAAAATATTAAATCCCCTTGGGGTAATGGTGGTTATTTCTGCAGAACACATGTGTATGACAATCAGGGGGGTAAAAACTCCAGGAGCCCATACAGTAACCTCGGCTGTAAGAGGAATTTTTCAAAATGATATTGCGGCCAGAAACGAGGCCATGTCCTTGATATATGGAAAATAGATAAAAAATGAATTTTTTTAATGCTTCAAACAACACAAATTTATTAAAATCTCTTTTTAAAGAAAATCAGGTAAGCCCAGAAGGCAGGTTAATATTATCACAAAAGCTTAAGAGCTATGTTGTTGAGCTAAAAAGTATTTCACTTGCAAAAGCCCTTGTTTTAAAACAGGATATGCTTGTATGCGGCGGTGATGCTGCTTTGCCGGCAGATGCAGTGAGAGGAAGTATTAAAAAGGCAGATGTTTATTTAACAGGAACAGAAAGAAATTTCGAAAAATTAATTTCTAAAATTCAAAAACAGCGCTTTCTATTTAAAGAGTTAAAATTAATTGAAAATTATCTTAAAAGTATTGCCCATAAAACACTTTTTAAAGTAAGGGACTATACTTTTATTAATAATCAAACTTATTTTATGGGAATTATTAATACAACTCCAGATTCTTTTTCAGACGGAGGAGAAAATTACAATGTTTCCAGAGCCTTAAAAAATGCAGAAGAAATGATTGAAAATAATGTTTCTATTATTGATATTGGAGGAGAATCTTCAAGACCGGGTGCAGCTTCTGTCTCGGTTGAGGAAGAATTAAAAAGGGTAATTCCTATTATAAAACAAATAAGAAAAATATCCCCCATACCAATTTCTATAGATACATGTAAACCCGAGGTTGCCGACAGAGCTTTTGAGGCAGGAGCCGATATTATTAATTGTATATCCGGAGTTAATCTCCCGGATAAAATGATAGATTTAGTTAAACGCTGGAAATGTCCATTTGTTTTAATGCATATGAGAGGAAACCCTGAAAATATGCAGCAAAAAACAGACTATAATAATATAGTTTCTGATATTTTAACTGAAATTGAAAACTCTTATAATCAGTTACATGAAGTTTTAAATGATTCAAAAAAAATAATTATTGACCCCGGCATCGGTTTTGGTAAAACTGTTAAGCAGAACTGGGAAATTATTTCAAGAATAAACTCGTTCAGGAAACTGGGCTCCCCGCTTCTAGTGGGAGGTTCAAGAAAAAGTTTTTTAAAAAAAACTTTCAATCTTGAAAACAACTATCAAAAAGATATGTATACACTTCTTCTCTCGCAGAAAATGTATTTTGAAGGGGTTAATTTTTTAAGAGTTCATAATATGAAATTACATTCAGATTGGTTTTTTAAAGGAGATTTTTAATGTCGACTCTTTATAAATTAAGACTTAATGAAATGGTTTTTTATGGTTATCATGGTGTTGGAGATGCTGAAAGGAAAGTAGGACAGCGGTTTGTTGTATCACTGGAAATGGAGGCTGACTTAAACAATGCAGCAATTTCAGATTCTTTAAATGATACAATTAATTACGAGGAGATTTTTATTAATATTAAAAAACTGGTACAGCATACTAAGTTTTTTTTAATAGAATCACTAGCTAAAAAAATAGCGGATTATGTGCTGGCAAACCATAAAATAGTTCAAAAAATAAAAGTTTGTGTGAAAAAACCACAAGTTCCTATTCCAGAGATGACTGGCTACAGCGAAATTGAAATAATAAAAGAACAGGAATAAAAATTTTTTATTAAGAGAAAAGCATGAATAAAAAGAATTTTAGAGTATTATTTTTACTTGGTTCAAATAAAGGTGACAGCGCTTTTTTTTTAAAAGAGGCGCGTAATTACATAGAAAAAGAATTAGGTGATATTTATATTCAAGGACTTATTAAATGTACTAAACCAGTTGGTGTAGTTAATCAGAATAACTTTTTGAATCAGCTTATTGGGGTTAAATCTACATTTTCTCCAGAGACAATTTTAAAGAAAATTAAAATAATTGAAAAAGAAATAGGCAGAAGCACAACCCATAAGTGGGGAGAGAGAGAAATAGATATAGATATTCTTTTTTTTGAAGATTATAATATAGAAAATCCAGACTTAAAAATACCACATCATCAGGTTTATACCAGAGAATTTGTAAAAGAAATGGTAGCGGCGCTGGGA
>JBNJGP010000002.1:0-72850 GCA_051747805.1 Candidatus Muiribacteriota bacterium | reverse complement strand
TAAGGAGAAAGAATGAATAAATTAGGGCTTTCAAAATCAAAAATAGAGAGGGCAAGAAAACTGGCAGAAGAAATTACTTTTCCGGTTGAAAAGTTTATTGAAAGACATACAACTGTTACAGTTGAAAGGGCCACTTTAAGAATGCTTGGAGCTGATGGAGTTGATTCTGAAGGAGTGCCTGTATCAAATCTGATAGTTGATAAATTAAAAGATAATATGGGCTATGGAGTTTCTAAATTTTATCTGAACGCATTGATTAAAACAGGACTTCCGCCGGCTGGGCTGAACAAAAAGATAATTGAAGGATTTAATATTAGTAAGTTGCCACTTGTTGATATGAGTTATTTAGAAGAGAAAGCTTCTGAACTTCTGGGATTATATAAATCGAGAGTTAAAGAAAATCGTTTTTACAGAAATAAAAAAATTAAAAAATTTGGAAAAAAAGAAAACAATCCTTTATTGTACGTTATTGTGGCAACGGGAAATATTTATGAAGATGTTAAACAGGCTAAGTCGGCTGTTGCCTCCGGAGCCGATATTGTTGCCGTTATCAGGACAACGGCCCAGAGCCTGCTTGACTATGTTCCCTACGGCCCTACCACCGAGGGTTTTGGTGGAACTTATGCTACTCAGGAAAATTTCAAAATTATGAGAAAGGCCCTTGACGAAGCCGGAGATAAGGAAAATAGATATATTAGACTGGTCAATTACTGTTCAGGTCTATGTATGCCTGAAATTGCCGTTATGGGAGCGTTAGAAAGACTTGATATGATGCTTAATGATTCGATGTATGGAATTCTTTTCAGGGATATTAATATGTATCGAACTTTTGTTGATCAGAAATTTTCAAGAATGATAAATGCAAATGCAGATATTATTATAAATACTGGCGAGGATAATTATTTAACAACTTCAGATGCGTACGAAAAGGCATATACTGTTTTAGCCTCCCAGCTAATTAATGAAAAATTTGGTCATTATGCAGGAATGAAATCCGATTTAATAGGGCTTGGCCATGCTTTTGAAATTAATCCAGATATGGAGAATGGTTTTTTATATGAACTGGCACAGGCTCAGATGGCCAGGGAAATTTTTCCAGAAGCTCCTTTAAAGTATATGCCACCTACCAAGTATATGACAGGAAATATTTTTAAAGGAATTGCAATGAATACTCTGTTTAATTTTGTTTCTCAGACAACTAATCAGAATATTCAACTTCTCGGGATGATGACAGAGGCTATTCATACTCCTCATATGCATGACAGATATCTTGCTTTAGAAAATGCTTCTTATGTAATGAACAATATAAAATCTCTGGGTGAAGAGGTTTATTTTAAAGAAGGCGGAGTTATAAAAAAGCGTGCCCAGAAAGTATTGGAAGAGACGGTTGAGTTTCTTGAAGATATAAATCAGGAAGGTCTGTTTAGTGCTATTGAGAATAAAAGCTTTGCTGAAATTTCAAGGAAAAAAGATGGTGGAAAAGGGTTTGAAGGTGTTTTTGAAAAAACTGATGAATACTGGAATCCCGCAGAAAATTTTTTAAAAAAAGAGTTAAATCTTGACCGCTGAAAAAACAGGAGTATAAAAATGATTGTTAAACCTTATGGAGATACCCTTAATGATGGTTCAGTTCAATTATCTTTTACCCTGCCGGTTTCCGGGGGTAAAAAGGCAGAAGAGGCTGCCAAGCAGCTGATTGAAGGGGCGGGTTTTTCTAACTGTGAAATAGTTTATTCAACCCCCTTGTCTGAGAAATTCACTTTTTTTGTTGTATATGGGAAAATTAACAATAGTGTGGATTATGATAAAATTGAAGTTGAAGATAATCAGGAAGAGTTTATGGATTTTTATGAAGTGAACGACTTTATTAAGAAAAAGCTGGGTAAAAAAATTGTGGTTGTCGGTGCCTGTACTGGTTTTGATGCACATACAGTAGGGATAGATGCTATAATGAATATGAAAGGATATGATCATCATTATGGACTTGAAAGATATCCAATGGTGGAAGCCTATAATCTTGGAGCCCAAATTTCAAATGAATATCTTGTTGATTTCGCAAAAAAAGTTAATGCAGATGCTATATTAGTTTCTCAGGTTGTAACTCAGAAAGATATACATATACAGAACCTTACAGAATTTGTTGAACTTATGGAAGCTGAAGAGCTTAGAGATAAAATGATTATCATTACAGGTGGTCCCAGAATAAATAATAAGCTTGCAATGGAATTAGGTTTTGACTGTGGTTTTGGTAAGGGTACTTTTGCAGAACATGTTGCAACTTTTATTGCTAAAAAATTAACTGAGCTACAGTTTGGTAAAAAATAAAAAAATATTTTTTAGATATTATGAAATTTTTTTTTTGGATTGGAATAACCACCTAAGCTTTTTGCCAAATAGAAGAATCAGAGTATAATAATATTTTTTCAGGGGGTAGATTATGTCAGAAAAAAATTCTGTTTTAATTAGATTAAGAATGGGCGCTAATGATGCCCATTATGCAGGCGGTCTTGTGGATGGTGCACGTATGCTTCAACTTTTTGGAGATGTTGCTACTGAACTGCTTATTAGAAATGATGGAGATGAAGGTTTGTTTGTAGCATATGATAATGTTGAATTTCTGGCTCCTGTCTATGCTGGAGACTATATAGAGGCAAGTGGTTATATCCAAAAAAAAGGAAAATCTTCGAGAACAATGTGTTTTGATGCTAAAAAGGTGATTGCATCGTCAAAAATAAAAAATCAGCCTTCAGCATGCGACTTCCTGAAAAAACCCATAATTGTTTGCAGGGCTCATGGAACTTGTGTTGTACCAGTTGGTTTGCAGCGCAGATAAAAAAAGTGTTGCGGCGCAAAATGCATTAATTGCTTTTTAAAGCCTGTTATAATATAATATATAAATAAAAATATAAAAGGAGAGTTAATCATGAAAGATGTTTTTATTTGCGATGCAACAAGAACTGCGATAGGAAGTTTTGGAGGGACGCTTTCGAGAATATCTGCCTCCGATATTGGAGCAGAAGTTATTAGTTCTTTAATGAAAAAAAATAATCTCAAAGGAAATGAAGTTGATGAAGTAATGATAGGTTGTATTCTTCAGGCAGGACTTGGTCAGAATCCTGCAAGACAGGCTGCTGTCAAAGCGGGGATACCTGTTGAAAAAACAGCTTTAACAATTAATATGGTATGTGGTTCAGGCCTTAGAACTGTTGGCATGGGAACACAGTCAATCTTATGTGGTGATGCAGAATTAATAGTGGCTGGCGGTTCTGAAAATATGTCTCAGGCTCCTTACTTTCTTCAAAAGGCGAGAAACGGATTTAAAATGGGTCATGGTCAGATATTTGATTCTATGATTTTTGATGGATTAACTGATGTTTTTAATGGATATCATATGGGTATGACTGCCGAGAACCTTGCTGAAAAATATAATATCTCGCGACAGGAACAGGATGAATTTGCTGCCTCTTCTCAGAATAAAGCCGAGAATGCTTTAAATGAAGGAAAATTTAAGGAAGAGATTACTCCGGTTATGATTCCGCAGAGAAAAAAAGAGCCTGTTAAATTTGAACAAGATGAATATATAAAAAAAGGAGTTACAGCTGAAGCTTTATCAAAATTAAGACCAGCTTTTAAAAAAGATGGGTCTGTTACACCGGGAAACGCTTCGGGAATAAATGACGGTGGAGCGGCTGTTTTGCTAGCCTCTGATAAAGCTGTGAATCAGTATAAATTAAATAAACTTGCAAAGGTTGTATCATACTCATGGCATGGATGTAAGCCTGAAATCATGGGAATTGGTCCTGTTGAGGCTGTTAAAAAAGCTTTGAGTAAAGCTGGCTGGACTATTGACGAACTCGATCTTATTGAGGCTAATGAGGCTTTTGCCGTGCAGGCACTTGCTGTTAATAAAGAACTTGGATGGGATGTTTCGAAAGTGAATGTAAATGGAGGAGCAATAGCTCTTGGTCATCCTATAGGAGCAAGTGGAACCAGAATTCTTGTAACTTTAATTCATGAAATGAAAAGAAGAAATTTGAAAAAAGGTCTTGCAACTTTATGTGTTGGTGGCGGAATGGGTGTAGCAGTGTGTGTTGAACTTATATAAAAATGAGGGGGTTTTTTATGGAATTAAGAAAAGTTGGAGTAATTGGCTTTGGAACAATGGGAACTGGAATAGCCTCTGTATGTATTGGAGCTGAGTTTGATGTAAAGATTTTCGAAATCAATCAAGAAAACATTGAAAAAGGAAAGGCGGTTATAACTAAAAATATAAATAAGCTTATTAACAAAGGTATTTTGAACGGAGAAACTGAAGATTTTTTAAAAAAAATTACTTTTATAAAAAAACTTGAAGAAATTAATGATTGTTCAATAGTGATTGAAGCAGCTACTGAAGATAAACGTTTGAAAAAGGAAATTTTTTCAAGACTTGATAAAATTATGCCGGAGCATGTCATTTTGGCTACTAATACTTCCTCTATTTCAATAACAGAATTAGGGGGGGTAACCAATAGACCTCAGAAAGTTATAGGGCTGCATTTTATGAATCCTGTAGTAGTTATGAAACTTGTTGAAGTAATAAAGGGAATAGCTACTTCTGATGAAAGTGCTTTTTTAGTAAAGGATTTTGCTTTTAAATTAGGCAAAACACCGGTTGAAGTTTCTGATTATCCTGGTTTTGTAGTTAATAGACTTTTAATACCTATGATAAATGAAGCCTGTTATGTTTTGATGGAGGGAGTAGCTGATGTTGAAAGCATTGATAAAGTTATGAAACTTGGTGCCTCTCATCCAATAGGTCCTCTTGCTCTTGCAGATTTAATAGGAAACGATGTATGTCTTTCAATAATGGAAGTTTTATTTGAGGGTTTTAAAGATACAAAATACAGACCATGTCCTCTGCTTGTTAAAAAAGTAAAAGCGGGACATCTGGGAAGAAAAACTAAAAAAGGTTTTTATGATTATTAAAAATGGTTCAGCAATTCTAAATTTTATTTAGAATTGCTGATAAAAGAGGTGAAAATGGAATTAAAAAATTTTTTATTAGAAGAAAAAGGTAACCTTTTTATTTTGACAATTAATAAACCCGATACTCTTAATTCTCTATCTACAGAAGTGTTGAAAGAATTTTATTTTGTCCTTGATTCTCTATATAAAAATAATAAATGTAGAGTACTTATTATAACAGGGGTCAAAAAAGCTTTTGTAGCCGGTGCAGATATATCTGAAATGAAAGATATGAATAAAGAGCAGGCTGTAGAATTCAGCCGTATTGGTCATAAAGCTTTTTCGAAGCTGCAAAACGCTCCTTTTATTTCTATAGCGGCTGTTAATGGTTTTGCTTTAGGAGGAGGTATGGAGCTTGCCTGTGCCTGTGATTTAATATATGCTTCAACAAACGCGAAATTTGGTCAGCCTGAGACTGGTCTTGGAATTATACCGGGTTTTGGAGCAACTCAGAGAATTTCACGTTTATGTGGTCTGTTAAAAGCACGTGAGCTGATTTTTACGGGTAAAATAATTAAAAGTCAGCAGGCTTTTGAAATGGGAATTGTAAATGATATTTTTGAATCAGAGGAGTTAATAGAGAAGGTTTTAAAAATAGCGAAAACTATACTTTCAAAATCTTTCAATGCCCTTAAGCTGGCTAAAATTTCAATTAATACTGGTTATGACAAAGAGCTTGATAAGGCTTTAGAGATGGAACAGGATATATTTGGCACATGTTTTCAACATTCCGATCAGAAGGAGGGTATGAGTGCCTTTATTAATAAAAAAACTCCTGAGTTTAAATAAAAGAAGTTTTTTTTTATTAATTCTTTTAATATTATGCCTGTTAACTTATGCAGAAAATAGTACAGAAGAGGTGGAGCTTTTTTTAGAAAAGGTTCAGGAACTTGGCCAAGAAACAAAAGATAAAATTTTACAAGATGATTTTTTACCAGAGGAATTAGAAAATGAAGTTAATAAATTACATTTTTATTCAAAAATAAATGATATTATTAATTCGATAAAGGAAGAAGACTACAAAAAAGCTTATAGTTTAATTGAGCAAATTAAACAGCTAATTAATGACGACCAAAAAGCAGATGATGAAAAAAAGATTCAAGTTTTAAATTATGAGTTAATACCTGTTTCCTCAAGTTCTCTTAAAATTAAGGCTGATTTTATTAATTCTTCCAAAGAATTGCTTGAGGATTTTGAGTTCCGGGTTATTTTGAAGGATTCGGCAGGAGAAAAAATTACAGAAAATATTTTTCCCGCTTCCAGTTTTTTAATTGAGCCAGATAAAAGATGGAGTCAGAATATATATTTTTTTAATTTAAAGTCTTCAGAAATTATAGATACGGCGGAGTTTTTATTTTGATTTATCTTATAATTTTTTTGTTTTTATCAGGAATGAGTTTAATATTATTTTATCCTTATACCTTAGTTTTTCTGGTAAATTATAATATTGTATTTATTAAGCTGGATTTGTTTGTTTTTGATTTTTTTTATATAAATGATAATTCAGGAGAACGCTTTTTTTTGAAGTTTTTTGGTCTATTTAAAAAAAATTTAAAAAAAAGTAAAAAAAATTCAGTAAAAGAAAAAAATTATAGTCTAAATATTGAAAGGTTATATTATATCATTAACTTTTTTTTAAAACATATATACCGTTTTATAAAAGTTGTTAATATAAAAAAATTAGGGGTTGATATATGTATAGGATTAGATAACAAATATCTTCTATCTCAGCTAAATATATTTAATATTATGATTAATAATATTCTTCCGGACGGAGTTTATACATATTTTGAACCTGATTTTGAAGCAGAAGAAAAAATAATATTTTATGGCAGAGGAAAATTGACATTATCTTTAATAAAACTAATGCAATTCCTTTTAATTACTGTTGTTCATCCCGCAGTATATAAAAGTCTTTTTGAATATTATAAATATTCAAAAGAAAATATGTAATTTATTAAAAACTTACGCTATAGCTTTAAGTTTTTTTGAGAGCTGTGATTTTTTCCTTGCTGCTGCATTTTTATGAATAATGCCTTTTGTTACCATTTTATCTAGTTTTCTTGAGGCTTTTTTGTATAAAACCGGAGCTTCTTCTGCATCTTTTTGTTTTATAGCTTTAATTGATTGTTTTAATACAGTATTTAAAGAACTTTTTAAAGATTTATTTCTTAAAGCTCTTTTTTTACTCTGAATAATTCTTTTTTCTTCGGGTGTATGTCTTTTTTTTCTTTTTTCTTCTGCCATTTTAATCCTCCTGGAAATATATATCAGTTTATTTATTGAAAAATAGTAGCATAAATTTTTTTTAAAATCAAGTTTATTTTTCTAAAAAAATATGGTTAAATAAAATCCATGCTTTTAATTTAACTAAAGGTGAGCGTTTAAAGTTTTGTTTAAAAAAATTATAATTGCCTTATAATCAGGATTGTTTATGTCAGAAATTAGTTGTTTTTATGATTTTTCGGAGCTTATTTTTAATTTGAACTCTGAGGATTTTGAAAATTCAATAAAGATTTGTGGTGATTTTATCAGCGGAAATTTTCCTGAGATCAGGGCGATTATTTTTATATTTAAAATAGAGAAATCTTCATACATAATACGTAAAAAGGGCGGGAAATTAAGTTTCAATGAGGCTCAGGAGTGTCAGTTGATTTCCAGGAATCTATTTCCAGATTTTAATAAACAAATAGATTTTAAAGATAATTTTAAAAAAAATTCTTCTACTCCAGCTTTTTTTATTCCTGTTATTTCAGAAAATGTTTCGAGGGGATTGGCGGGAGTTTATTTTTCAAAGAAATTAGATGAAGAAAAACTTGAAGAATTATCAAAATTATTAATTGATCTTGGAACTATTCTTTTTGAAAAAGTATGTAGTTATGAAAAAGAAAAAAAATATAAAAATCTGGAAAACGAATATAAACATGAGCTTGAAACTGCTTTTATGCTGCATAAAAAAATTATTCCCAGAGATTATTTCGACTATAATCAGTTTAAGGTTAAAGTTATTTATAAACCTTTTAAAATTATAGGGGGCGATTATTATAATTTTTTTAAAATTTCTGACAAAAAGTATATGGCTGTTCTGGCAGATGCGGCTGGTAAAGGTCTTTCTGGAGCTTTAATAAGTAATATGTTTCATGTTATTTTAAGATATATTTTATTAACTGAAAAAGTATTTGATTTACAAAAAATAGTTTCAAATATTAATAATTTTTTATGCGATTCAATTGATAAGTTTCATTTTATAGCTACACTTTTTATCTTTTTTGATATTGAAAAAGATAGTGCCGAAATATGTAATTGTGGTTTATATTCCCCGGTTTTCATTAAAGATGAAAAAGTTTTTTCTCCGGAAAAAAGTAATCCTCCTCTGGGAATAGACGTTATAAATGAATTTAAAATTGATAACATAAAAATTAATAATATCAGGCAATTTCTTTTATTTACTGATGGTCTTATGGCAGACCCCGATAATTTCAAGGAAATAATCAGTTTTATAAAGGAATACAGTTATCTTTCGTTTGACAATATTGCCAATCTTCTGTATTCTAAATTTTATGATATTGACTGTCGCGATGATTTAACCATAATGGCAGGAAAAGTTATACTGGAGAAATGAGAGCCTAATGCTGACTAAAAGATTCAAATTTCTTTTTGATATTATTCATGAACTTTATACAATAGATGATTTATCTCAAATCCTTAATACAATAGTTGAGAAAACTTCCAGTATATTCAACGCCCGGCGTGTTTCTCTTATGCTTTATAATTCAGAAGAGGAAACTATGAAAATTGTTGCAAGCAGGGGTATTTCAGAAAAAGTAGTAAAGGAAACACAGCTGAAGCTTGGGGAACATATAGCGGGAAAAGCACTAAAGGAAAAGAAGTTTTTTTTTCTTGAAGATATAGCCAAAGTTTCAAAAAAGCTTGGTGTAAAAAGAAAAAGAAATATTAAATCTTCGTTATTACTTGTTATTCCGCTGTTTCTGGGCGAAAAACTTGTAGGTGCCCTGAACGTGACTGAGTTAGAAAAAATTGAAAAAATTAGAGATAGAGACAAAGATTTAATTAAGGATTTTTCAAGGCATATTGCTCTTGCGATTGAAAGGCTTAAACTTCTTCAATTTCAGAAGACAAAAATTCAGCAGGCTGTAACTCTTTTTGAAATAAGTAAAACTCTTAATTCTTTTATTGAAATTGAAGATACTCTCGAATCTTTTATTGATATTTTAGCCACTCTTCTCGGGATTTCTGAGATAGCTATTTATATATTTAATGAAAACATAAGAGGGTTTAATCATAAAAAAGACTTTAATATGTCTAGTAAAACGATTAAATGTATTAATAGTATATTAAAGGAAGATAGAGAAGAATTTCTTGAAATGGAGGATAATTATAAAAAAATAAATGTTTTTGGAAAAAATTTTTATTTTCTACCTCTCAGACATGAGAAAAAAACTATTGGACAGCTTATTATTTCAAAATCCGATCCTTCTGATTTAAATTCAAAAGACTATGATATTAAGTTTCTGAGTATAATTGCCTCTCAGGTTGCTGTTATACTGGGGAAGGAAATTTTACTTGAAAAATTAAGGATTGAAAAGGAAAAGTTCAGAATTTTAAATAATATTGGAAAAGAATTATCTGCCTGTCTTGAAATGAAAAAAATAGAGGAAATTATTGAAGAAAATCTTCATTTTTTATTTAATTATGATATTTCAATACTTGTAGTTTTTAAACCTGAATTCTCAGGCTCTTATATGTTTTTTGATCTTTATTCAGAAAAAAGCAGGAATTTAATAAAAAATTCTTATGAAGTTATGATAGATTTTCTTAAGCTTAAAATTAATAAGATCGATGAAAGCAAAATTGTCTTAAACGGAATCTATCCGGAGGAAATTAAAAACAGAATAAATTTATCTCTGGAATCCCATCTTATTATGCCTCTTATAGAAAAAGATGAAATTATTGGAGCTTTTTTAATAGGGGCCTCAAACTCAGAGGCTATTACCATAAATGAAGACCTTGAGTTATTCTCAATAGTTGGAAACTATATTGCTGTTACGCTTAAAAAAACTCATCTTTTTAAGGAAAACGAAAAACTTGCATTTACTGATTCAATGACAGATACTTATAATTACAGATACTTTAAAAATAAATTAAAGGAAGAGTTTGAACGGGCAAGGAGATATAATACCCCCTTAACTTTATTAATATTAGATATTGACTTTTTTAAGTATTTCAATGATAATTTTGGACATCAGCAGGGTGATTTTGTTTTAAGAGAAGTTTCTATGATATTAAAGGAAAGTGTTAGAACAATTGACGTTGTGGCAAGGTATGGAGGCGAAGAATTTGTTATAATTTATCCTGAAACTGATATGCAGTCGGCCTCGATTATTGCTGAAAGAATAAGAAAAAAAATTGAAGGTTATGAGTTTGAAAATATAACTTTAAATAAAAAGACTCTTCATATTACTGCTAGTATTGGACTTACTTCTTTAAATGAAGATATGAAAAATATGAGTGATTTTATTGATTTTGCTGATGCCTGTCTTTACAGGGCGAAAAATAATGGGAGAAATAGAGTTTGTTATTATGATGGAAAACAATACCGGGAAGAAAAAAATACTGATTCTTGATGATGAGAAAGATGTTACAGATTTTATTCATATTTTACTTTCTCTTGAGAACTATGAAGTAAAAGCTTTAAATGATTCAGTTAATCTTATGAATGAGCTTGAAAAAAACATATATGATCTTCTAATAATTGATATAATGATGCCTCAGCTTAACGGCTGGCAGCTATTAAGACTGATAAAAAACCATAAAAAATTAAAGAATCTTCCTGTTATTGTTATAACAGCTTTAAGTGATAAAAAAAACAGTTTTTTTGCAAAACATGTTGGGGTTGAGGGTTTCTTTGTTAAACCCTTTTCTCCTGATGAATTATTAAAAAAAATAGAATCAATACTGGGGAATGATAAATAAAATGGGAGAAAAAAAAGAAATTAAAAAATTAATTGAAGAAAATAAAAAGTTAAAAAAAGAATGTGAGCTTCTTAAGCAGGATAATGAGCTTCTTCAGAAAGATTATTATAATCAGATTATTATAAATGAATTTATTAAACTAGATGAGTTTATAGATAATATAGAAGACCTTCTTTATAATTTGTTTAAAACACTTGAAGATATAATAGAGGTTGATTATATAGCCTTATCACTTTTTGAAAATAAATATATTTATTTTGCTCATTACTGTAGAGAAAAAAGAATGAATTTTTCTCAAATTGAAAAAAATTTTTTAAATATATTAAAAGAAAATAAAAAGAAAACCAGACATTTTGTCAGAAAAGATTTTTATATAGATTCAATAGGAAGAGAAGGAGAATTTGAAGAGGAAAAAGAAAGTGTTTTTTCAAATATTGTTCATAAAATTTCAAGACACGGCAAAAGTCATGGTTTAATCTGTTTTTATATGAGTAAAAGCACAAATATTCTGCAGAAAAGTAATTTAATTAAACTTTTTATGCCACATGTTTCCACTCTTATTGAAAATGCGATAATGTTTCAAAAGCATATTGCGACAGCAGATGAACTTAGAAAAAAACTTTCTGCTTTTTCCACGCTTTATGACCTTTCAAGAGTTCAGCCTGCCGGGAAAAAACTGAAAACTCTTTTAAAGAAAATTTTAAAGGCTATGGTTAATGAGTTTTATGGTAAAGGCGGTTCTATTCTTTTTATTGATGATGAAAAGGATGAGCTTTATGTTAAAGCTTATATAGGTCTTCAAAATAAACTGGCCAAAAAGTTTAAAATGAAAATAGGAAATGGTATTGTCGGAAAAATTGCACACGACGGAAAACCTCTAATAATTATAGATCAAAAGTTTAAAAAAGCGGTTAAAAAAATTAAAGGGGTAAATACTTTTTTCTGGGATTTTAAAAAGGAATATGATGATATAAGAAAAAATGTAATATCTGCAATATCTGCTCCGGTTAAATTCAATAAGGAAATTCTGGGAGTTGTTTCAATAACCAGTGATAATCATATTTATAATGAAGAAGACCTTAAACTTCTGGAAGTCTTCTGTTCAAATATTGCCTATGTTACAAAAAATCAGCTTCTATATAAAGATTTATCTGGACGGATTGATGAGCTTGAAATTGTTAATCAGCTTATGAAACAGGTTAATGTTAATACTGATTTAAATGATATAATTAATAAAGTTTTTGGAATCATTACCGAAACTTTTGATTTTAAAACAGCCTGTATAATTTTAGACAGAGGAAATTCTCTGCATGTTAATTATTATTCAGAATATAATATAAATTCTAATAATGTTGAAAAAATAGAAAAAGAAATTTTACAGGACGTTCAAGAACTTCTGCCGAATAAACTTTATGCCTATGATATTTTCAGAAAAATAGTAAAAAAAGGAAATAAAAGATTCACCCATAATAAAAAGTTTGACTTTATGTCTGTGCCAATTGTAATTAAGAAAAAAATTCATGGATTTTTAAGTATTATTCAAAGTAAAGGTAAAAAAACAGACTACAATATAAGATTTTTATCAACAATAGCCTCCGCTTTTTCAATAGCTCTTGAAAATAACCTTGTGTATGACCGAATTGAAAAAAAAGTAAGTTCTCTTTCAACAATATTTGAAGTTACTAAAAATATTGCTGAAAAACTTGATTATAATCAAGTTTCAAGTGAGTTAACTGAAACTGCGGCAAGAATTCTTAATTCAAAGCTTGTAGTTTTAAGAATTTTTAACGAGGAAGAAAGTCAGCTTGAAATTGATAAAATTGAGTGGAATGGCAGTGATGAAAGTGTTATGTTAAAGGCTGAGGTGCTTGACAGTATCGAACTTTCTTTTTCCCGGGAAGCTTTTATGAAACATAAGCCAGTTTATACTGGGAAACTTATTGAAAAACATGGTGTGCGGAACATACAATGGCTTATTAGAAATGAGCTTAATACACTTTTTTCTGTCCCGTTAATAATACGAGGAAAGGCTGTCGGCGTTTTAAACTGTTATATGAAAGAGGATATAGGATATAATGCAGAAGAGCTTGAAATAATTCAGAATTTATGCGCTCAGGCGGCTATTGCACTTGAAAATTCAAGGCTTTTCAGCAATCTTGAAAAAACTTATTTTGATACTATAGCAGCCCTTGCAGCTGCCATTGATGCAAAAGACCATTATACACACGGGCATTCTGAACAGGTTATGGAATACAGTATTGCAATTGCTGAAGATATGAACCTTTCCGAGGAAACTATTACAGCAATAAAATTTGCAGGACTTTTACATGATATAGGAAAAATTGGAGTTGATGATAATATTTTAAAAAAACCTGGACGTCTGAGCTCGGAGGAAAGAACAGAGATTGAAAAACATCCTGTGTATGGAACTTTAATTGTTGAAAAAATCAACTTTTTAAAGTCGGTAAGCTCACTTACATATCATCATCACGAAAGATGGGATGGAAAGGGCTATCCTTCGGGATTAAAAGGCGATGATATTCCTATTGGTTCAAGAATTTTATCTGTGGCAGATACATACGATGCAATGACTTCTAATCGTTCTTACAGAAAGGCCCTGCCAGATGAAGTTGCGATTGAAGAAATTAAGAGATGCTCTGGAAGTCAGTTTGATCCTAAAGTAGTCAAGGCTTTTTTGAATGTTGCTGGAAGAAAAATAAGAATTAAAAAAATGAAAATATTAAGACATGAAAAGATTAATAAGTTAAGAAAAACAAAACCGGGAGGTTAAGATGGCTTTTGATAATGTAGTAAAAACTCTAATAGATGAGCTTAAAAATTCAATTCAGTGTCAGACAGTAATAGGTGAACCAATTAAGGCTGGAAAAGTAACTCTTATCCCGGTCAGCAAAGTTACGTTTGGTTTTGGAGCAGGCGGCGGAGAAAAGAAAAAGCTTCCTGGATTTGGTGCCGGTACAGGCGGCGGGGCCTCAATAGAACCTGTTGCTTTTATTTCAATTAGCGAAAATGATGTTAAAGTACTTCCTCTTTCTAAAAAAGAAAAATGGATGGATAAACTGCTTGATGCTGAAAATTATGAGAAGTTAAATAAGGTAATAAAAAAAATAATTAAGGGAGATGGCGGCCAAGAGGATGTTAACGATGATAATAAGGAAGAAAATTGAAGAATTTGAGAATATTTTTCTAGATAAAGAACTCGCACAAACTTCTTCTCAAAGCAGGGGAAGAGTTGTCACCGAAAAAGAAAGTGAACTTAGAACTTGTTATCAGAGGGACAGGGATAGAATAATTCACTGCGCTCCTTTCAGAAGGTTGAAAGATAAAACACAAGTTTTTATTATAGGGGATTTTATTCATCCGCGAACAAGGCTTACTCATACTCTTGAAGTGGCACAGATCGCACGTACAATAGCCAGGGCACTGAAAATGAATGAGGACCTTGTAGAAGCAATTGCTCTAGGACATGATATTGGACATACTCCGTTTGGACATTTAGGTGAAAAAGTGTTGAATCAACGTTCAGAAAATGGGTTTCATCATTCAAGAAACTCTCTCAGAATTGTAGATAAGCTTGCAAAAAAAGATAAAGGGTTAAATCTTACTGCCGAGGTGAGAGACGGTATTTTAAAACATTCCAAAGATTCTGCTGAGATTGATTCATTTGCTCTTGACTGTGGCCCTCCTGTGACTAATGAGGCCTATATTGTGAGATATTCTGATGGAATTGCCTATTTAAACCATGATATTGAAGATTCGCTTAATATGAATTATATAAAATTTGAGGATTTTCCATCAGATTGTATGGAGATTCTTGGAAAAACCCACGGAAAAAGAGTTGATACAATGGTTAAATCATTAATTGAAAATTCTTTAAAAAATAAAACAATTAGCCTTAAATCAGAAGTTCTTGACTCCGTAAATAAGTTGAGAAAATTCATGTTTGAGGAAGTTTATAAACAGGCAGATAAATCTAAAGGGAGTATAGAGGCCAAAGATATGTTAAATTATATATGGGATTATTATTTTAATAAACCTTATGCCTTGCTCGAGGATTTTAAAATTACTAGTGAATACGATACTGTTGAAAATATGGTGAAAGATAATATTTCACAGTTGACTGATAAAGAAGCCTGCATAATATATTCAAAAATAAAATAAGGTTTTTTTATATATGATTGATAAATATTCAACATTAATAATTGAACTTACGAATTTCTGTAATCTCAACTGTAAAATGTGTCCTGTGATAAGAAGAAAACCCGAGTTTATGAAATTTAAAACTTTTAAAAAAATTATTTCTCAGGTTAAAGAGGCAGAATTAAGCTTTAATGTAATGCTACCTTTCTGGCGGGGTGAAAGTTTGCTTCATCCTGAGTTTAAAAAAATTATGGAGTTTTTTTCTTTTGAAAATAAAAATAACTTAATTGCAAATGGAGTCGCAGTTGATACTAACGGAATGCTTCTAGATAATAGTACCTGTTCTTTTATTTCAGGAACAGGTATTTTTTCAGTAATAACAATTTCATGCGACGCTTTTTTAAAAGAAAGTTATGAAAAAATAAGATGTGGTGGTAAAAAAAGCAAACTGGAAAAATCAGTAAAATTACTTTTGGAAAAAAGAAAGCATAAGATGAACTCTTTACCTCATATAGTTTTACAGTATATTGTAATGGAAGAAAACTATGAAGAGCTTCCTCAGTTTATTTCATACTGGAAGCAGGTATTTAACAAAAAAGGTATGAAATTAAATCTGAAGTATGATTATAACAAACCTTCTGAAGCTCAAGCCGGAGATAGTATTTTTATTAGAAGATGTCTTTTCCCGTATAATAAAAAAAAGCAGAGCAGGTATGATGAAATTTTTAAAAAAACAGTAAAAAAATTTTTTAATAATCCAGATTATTCATTTCTTTCTGAGCCTGTTATTTGTTCTGGACCGTTTACTCATATAACTGTGGGTGTAAATGGGGATGTTTTTCCCTGTTGTGTTGATACGGGTGGTGAGGCAAAAGTTGGGAATATCCATAATATGAAAATTTCTGATATAATAAACGGCAGAGAGTTTTTAAATTATAAAAAAAAGCATATTAATAGGCAAAAAAGCACCCTTAAAGCCTGCAGGAAATGTATGGGACAGGTTTACCCGAAGTTCTGTCAGGAGGAGCTTGATTTTTTAAAAAAATTAATATGAAAAAATTTTTTTTTTCTATCTTTTTTATTTTATGTGTTTTGAGCTCTTTTTCTCAGGAAAGTGGAGTTTTTTTTGTTTCTCTGGAAAAGATTGCAGAAGATGAAAATAATTATGAACTTAGAACAGACTGGGGAGCTAAAAGGGTATTTCCTCTGGAGTTTGAAAATAATCAGTTTGAAAAAAAAATTTATCTTGCAACTGATTATGATTATGAAATAAAGTTGTTCAAAAACGACAGAATTTGGCATGTATTTAACTTTCAAACTTATAAAGATAAAACAGTGAAGTTAAACTTGAATGTCAGTTTTATTAATTTAAATATAAAAATTGAAAACATATATGATTATGTAGATAAATTAAATATAATAGATGATAATTCCAAGTTGCTTGGCTCAGAAAAGGTCGAAAAAAACAGTTTATTAAAATCCCTGACTATAAATCCTTTTAAAACCAAAAAAATAAAAATTACGGATAATAAAAGATATTATAAAGGATATATTAATGTAAATTCTTTAAAAAAACATAACTCTCAATTAAATCTTGATTTTAAAAATTTCTCTAGAATATCTCCATTTAAAGGAGAGGTAAATATATTTATTCCCTCCGAAAAAGAGACCACCCTTTTAATTTATAACTTAGAAAGTTCAAATGTTCTTTACGGAAGAAAAGTTACCGGTCCGAAGTCTTATAGTTTTAATATTAAAAAAACAGGATTTTATGTCTGTAGAATTTTCTCAGATAATGAGGAAGAAATTTATAATTTTGAAATAACAGAAAATGATTATCCGCTTAAAAAATTGAGGACTGAAAAAATAACATTTGTTCCGGAAAACACTTATAAAAAAGGGATATACTGGAAATTTAAAAATATGTTTTCAAAAATTAAATTAAAAAGTGATTCAATAAAAGCTCCGATTTTTACTATGGAAAAACCAGAAATATCTTTTTTTCAAAATAATGAATTAATCCATAAGCAGGTTCTTTTAGAACTTCATGAGGATAATACTTTAATTAAAGAAGGACATGCAGAGGTTTTTGCTGAAGTTACCTGGGATAAAAACCAGGTTTTTTTAAAAAAAAATTATTTTATAAATGGAGAGTTTCATTATATTCCGGAATTTTTTCAGATGAAAAAAAAACAGGATAAGTTTTTTTTAAGTTTTTTTGTTCCCTTATCTGATAAAGAAAAAACACCAGATTTTATAAGAGTAAAATTCATATCAGAAGATGGTAAGGAAAGTAAATTTTTTGAGATACCGGTATTTGAAGCACAGCAAATTCAACTTAAGCTTAATTTCGATAAAAAAAGAAAAAATATGGTTAATTATAATCTTGCTTTTAATAATTTGCCTGTTGAATTTTTTGAAGAGTTTTTTATAGTACATAATTTTAATAAAGAGGAGAAAAATTTTGAAAGCTTTCAAAAAAACAAACTTATTTTTGACGAGGGTAAATATTTTTATGAAGATACAGCAACTGCTAAAGAAGGTTTTTTTCAGATATGGGGATTAAACTCCCAAAAAAAAATTTATAAAAAAATAATGCAGGAAAATATTGATTTAAATAAAAATATAGAATTTGAATTTAATTACAGGGGAAACGGCGAAGAAAATAAAAAAAATCTATTATCACTTTTATTAATTTTAGTTTTTATAAGTCTGCTTGTTTTTATAAAACTAAGTTTTTTAGAAAAAAGTTTAAAAAATATATTAAGCTGGATTAATAAAATTTTAATAAAAATAAAACTTTTGAAAATTTTATCTTCTAAAACCACCTTAATTGAGTGCAATGAAGATTTTGAGTTCTTTTATTCAGAATTATTTCAAACAGAAATATTAGATGAAATTAGTTTTAAGGAAAAAAAATTTTTAAAATTCTTTAACACGGTAATTCCTGTTAAGATAAATATTTTAGATGAGGAAAAAATAAAATTTTTTGATAAAATTTCAAAACAGAATAATATAAACTTTCATTTATTTATTTCAGAGTTCAAAACAGAAAATGATTATGTTAGTATAGAAAGTATTAATAAAGATAATTTATTTATTGTAAAAAAGAAAAAGGATAAGCTTTGCTTTGGTAAAAAAGATGGAAAATATTTTATTTGCCCATGAGAATATAAAAAAAAGAAAAATTTTCATCAATGCCTATAATGGTGTTTATATCACAGAAAAGGGGCCTGTTGATTTTTTTGAGACTTATCTGGACGATTCTAAACAGACTTTAAAAAAAACAGAAGAAGTCATCTGGTGTGAATATTTTCAGCCTGTTTTTATAGACAGTGCAAGTTTAAGGGGGTTTGAACTTGAAATTAAAGCCAGTGATAAATGTTATTTTGCCTTAGTTCTAAAAGATTCCGCTCAAAATGAATTTTTTACAAAATTCACTAAATTAAAGAAAGGTAAAAATAAAATACACTTTTTGTTTAGTGATTTTTCAGCGCCTAAATGGAGCGATAAAAATATTAAATTATTCGGGGATATTTTATCTGTTGGATTTTATTTAAATAATAAAACTAAAAAGATAGAATTAGAGTTTTTGGATTTATATTATATTGAGGTTCCTCCAATGTTTGGAGTTGAGATGTATAAAACTCCTTTTTTTGAATATTTTAATGGGAAAGTAGAAACAAAAAGAAGTTATTTAAATAAAGATAGTTGCTATTTAGAAAATAATAAACTAATAATTAAAGGAGACTTTAATCAAAACTCAGGCTGGAATAAAATAGATTTTTCTTTTTTTAAAAATAGAGCCTCGAAAGATTTTTGTGGAATTCTCTTAAAAATAGATTTCCTGGAAAAAGCGCGCATACTAGTGGAACTTGAATTTGAAGGTGGAAAAAACACTTTTTTGCCTGAAATTAGAAACAGTAGTGAGTTTGTTTTGAAAAAACCTGTTTCTTTTAAAAAGTTTAAATTAACTGGTGTCAACTTTTTAATAAAAGCTGCTTCAAAAATAAATGCGGTTATTAACGGCTTTTTTATTCAATCGCAGCAGACTGAAGAAATACCGGCAGGTTATGAAGTCTCTTCTATTGAGGCGTCAGAGCTCAGAAAGCTGAATTTGAGGACTGAGTCAAAAGACTCAGAAATTAACTTAAATCTTGAAAGTAACTCTCTTGAGATAGACTATTCGGGTTCAGAAGTTGATAAATCTGCCTATTCTATAGTAAAAATTACCCATTCAGAATTAGTTAATCTCATACTCGAAGAAATAGAAGGAATAGGTTTATATTTAACTAAATATCCCCGAAACGATTTAAGGTTGATTCTTGAAACAGATAACGGGTTGGAAAAGTGGTCAAATCCTGTAAGGGGAGTTCCAGTAAATTCGTGTTTTTATTATTTTAAGATAAAAGATTTTTTCTTTCCTGTATGGCAGGATGCTTCCGGGGACGCAAAATTTTTAAAATCATTAAACTTGTATATAAATGGGGAAGAATACGAAAATATAAAATTGTATAAAATTGTTTTTTATGCTGCAGATATTGAAAAAGTTGTTCAGAATACAAAACAGAAAAATGAAGTTTTGTACGATACCCCGGATTATAAGATTAATGAAAATTTTATTTCTCTGGTTGAGAGCAACAACATTATTTCAAACAGTAAAAAATTATCACAAAATGAAGTTAGTTTCAGAATTGTTGATAATGGTGAAAATTTTTTGATTATAAGATTTAATATGCTTTTTTCAGAAACAACGGATTTTTCTGGATTCAATCAGATTAGTTCTATTATAAACTCGAGCCTTAATGCTACGGTTAAATTTGTTTTAACTGACATAGAAAATAATGAAATAAGCTCTAAAGCAGATATTATTCGGGGCGGGAATCTTTCAAATATAATATTTAAAAAATCGGATTTTAACGTTGAAAAAAATCTTTCTTTTAATTTCGCGCATATTAAATATGTTGAATTTCATTTCAACAATATAAGCTCAGAAAAAAGCAAAAAAGGAATTATTAATTTTACATTACCACGTATTGCTGGAAATAAAATAAGCTCTGATTTATATTATAATCTTGAGGATTTCAATTTTTTCGGAGATTCTGAGTTGAAAAATTACTGGGTATCAAGTGGTAAAGATTCATTTATTAATATTAATGGTGCCTGGAAACACCCTATGCTGAATTATCCCTGCCTGAAAGTTGATTTTGGTATAAATACTGAAAACAGTCTTGAGAACTGGATTATTTTAAAAAGAAATGATTTTGGTCAGCCTGTTTCTTTTAAAGGTAAAAAATTTATTACTTTTAATTTTTTATCTGATAAACCTGGATTTAAAGTTCGTTTTTCTATCAGAGATACTGACAATAATATTTCTTCTTATGAATGGACATCATTAACTGAAAGCAGTGTTTTTACCAAGGTAAACATTCCTTTGAATAAACTTGAAGGAAAAGCTTCACTTCAAAAAGTGATAAATTATGAATTTTATATTGGCCTTGAATGGCAGAAAGTTCCTGTTCAGGGTAGAGTTTACTTTGCAACTTGGAGTCCGGTGAGTTTAATGAGAGGTAAATCACAAAAGTTAAGTAAAATTTCAAACATAAAGAAAGAAAATACATTCATAGAGAATCTTGAAAATAAAATTTCAACCTCTTCGCCTAAAATAAATATTTCTGGTACGCTTTATGATTATAAAGATATTTCTTATCTGATGGAAAAAAATATTAAAAAAGGAAAAAATAGTTTTTCTCTTAAAGATATACGGATTGAAGAAACCAGAAAATCTAAAAAATGGGGATTATCCGGTGCCGCACTTTTTATAGAGCCGACAAATTTATGTAATTTATCATGTATTATGTGTAATCACGGAGATAATTCTTTCGAGCGCAGCCTCGGAGTCATGAAACTTAAGGATTTTAAAAAAATTACTGATGAAATAAAAAGTAAAAAGCTCAATATCTGGGAAGTTGTTCCATACTGGCTTGGAGAATCGTTTATTCATCCTCAGATAAATGAATTTATAGAGCTTTTATCTCAGATTAGAAGAATTCCAGGAAATATACAGCATTATAATATTCATACAAATGGAAATGTGTTAACTGATGAACATATAGAAACCCTTATTAATTCTGAGCTTGATTCAATCTTATTTTCTATAGATGCGGCAACTGAAGAAACATACCAAAAAATAAGAGTTAACGGCGAGCTTAATGTTGTAATTGAGAATATTAAAAGATTAATGTTAAAAAGGAAAGAGGCTAATGTTTTGAGACCTGCTGTAATTTTACAGTTTATAGTTATGGATGAAAATGTAGATGAAATTATGTCTTTTGTTGAACTTGGAAGGAAAATTGGTATAGATGAGGTTATTTATGCTGGAAGAAAAGAAGATAATAAGTATAATCTTCCCACAAAGCCTAACCTTCTTTTTCCTCAGATAGATAAAGACGTTGTTTTTATTAAGTCGTTGGAACCTAATGCTCTTACAAAAGCTCAGAAACACAGAGAAATAATTTCTTCTGTAAAAAAAGGAGTTAAAAGAAGACCCTGTCGTTCACTCTGGCAGATGTGTTCTATTACATGGGATGGTTGGGCTACAGCATGCTGTCGTGATGATCAGGTGAAAATGCCTATTGGAAATGTTATTGAAGAGGGGCTTGAAAGTGTATGGTATGGAGACGCTTTAAAAGAGCTCAGGCTAGCCCATGTGCTTGGAGAATTTGATAAGCTTCCAAAATGCAGGGATTGTTTAAACTGGGTCAAATATCCTCTTAAGGATGAAGAGGTTGAAAGCTGGCTTTACAGTGTTGGAGAGGAAAAATTAATAAAAATATATAAAAATAGGTTTGGAAGAAGTTAAAATGTTAAAAAATTTTTTTGATAATACTGTTTTAGGGCTTGAGGTTACAAATTTCTGTAACTGTTCCTGCATTATGTGTACACAATCACAAAATGTTGCCAAGAAAGGTTTTATGGATAAAAAAATTTTTTCTAAGCTTATAGATGAAATTGTTCAAAAAGATATGTATTTTGATAAATTAATCCCGTTTGGTCTTGGAGAGTCCACGCTTCATCCTGAATTTAATGATTTTCTTGCGGAAATATTCAGAATAAATGAAACTGGAAGATACTTTAAAACAATAGACTTGCATACTAATGGTACAGGTATTAATGAAGAAGTGATAGAATTAATTTCAAATAAGGCAAGTGTTCCGTTTACCTTAAGTTTCTCCCTGGATGCTGCCTCTTCTGAAACTTATTATAATATAAGAAAAAATCGTTCATTTGATAAAGTAGTAAATAATATAGAAAAATTATTTAAAAGACGGAAAAAAACAGGGGTTCCACGTATAACTCTTCAATTTATAATTATGGAAGAAAATAAACATGAAGTTTTAAGTTTTTATAATTACTGGAAAAATTTTTTAAAAAAAAATCGTATAGATTTTCAGACAAATTATGACTGGCACCCTCCTATGATTAAAGATACAATTTTTTTTAAAAGACTGAATCCAATTAAACATGAAAATCTGGCGAAATCTGAAAAGCTTCATTTTGATAAAATGGTAGAACTGGGATTAATAAAAAATAAATCAAACAGAGAAGAAAGAGCTGTTGAAAGCCGTGAATACAGAGGAGAAAAAAGGCGTTATCCGTGTTCCGGGCCGTTTAAATATGTTATGGTTAACTGGGAGGGAGAGGTGACAGTCTGTTGTATAGATACTTTGAGGGAGCTGTCTCTCGGGAATATTAAAAACGTTTCACTTGAGGATTTATGGCATTCAAAAAAATGTCATAATTACAGACTTGCGCATATTAAAGGCGAGCTTGAGACAATGCCCAAATGTATAAAATGTAATAACCTTGATTCTCCTGAGATAAATAAAAAAGAACTGGAAAAATATTTGAAAAAATACGGGTTTGATGAGTATTTAAAATATTTAGAGGATTTTTAAATGTGGATGCAAAACTTTCTGGATCAATATATTCTTGTAGAACTAACCGATTTTTGTAATTATAACTGTATAATGTGCTGTCATGACAGGCCTGAGGGACCACACTCTTCTAAACAGGGATTTATGGATAAAAAACTCTTTAAAAAAATCATAAAAGAACTTCCTGAAATGAATGCTGCCTGTGGTCTGAAACTTTTCTGGCTGGGAGAACCTTTTTTAAATCCTGTTTTTGCTGATATGCTTAAAGAGTGTAATAATATTTTAAATTCAGAGAATAAGGGCAATTATTACATAGACCTTCATACAAATGCTTATTTTCTTTCTGATGAGATTATTGAGCTTCTTTTAGAGTATTCTCAGCGGATACCCAGAATAACTTTAAGTCTGGATGCTGTGAAACCAGACACTTATAAAAAAATAAGAAGGGGCGGAGACTTAAACAGGGCGGTTGAAAATATAGAAAATTTTTTAAAAAAAAGGGCCGCGCTTAAAAAGAAAAAACCTGGTTTAATTTTTCAGTTTATTGTTATGGAAGAAAACAAAGATGAGGCCCTGGAGTTTAAAAAATCCTGGCTTAAAAAATTACAGAAATACAGTACAGGTTCTAAAGCAAAATATTTAAATAAAATCACCGGCCTGTCCGGATATTCACTGGGTCGTAAAATAGGCAAAAAAATAAATATAACTCCGCCTGATGATGTTATATGGTTTAAAAGACTTGATACTGACAGAATTTTTGAGGCCCAGAAAATATATATGGATACTATGGAAAAGTTCAACCTTAAATCAGAGGTTCTTGAAGAGGCAGAAATTATTGTTTCAAGTTTTAATCTCTGGAATCCAGAGCAGGATAAACAAAAAAATGAGGAAAAAGACAAAACAATAAGAAGACCTTGCTCGGGCTTATGGAAAACTCCCTCTATAAAGTGGGACGGTTCGCTTACTGTATGTTGTTTTGACCCTTCAATGGAACTTGCTTTGGGAAACCTGAAAGATTATACTTTCTCAGATCTATGGTTTGGCGATAAATTAACCGAGATGAGAAAAAATCATTTAAATGGAGATTTTGACAAAGTTTTGACTCATAACGGGGATAAAAAATGTTTAAACTGTTCAGGCCTTGATACTCCCTATATATCAGAAGAAGAATTAAACATTTACAAAAGGGAATTAGAAAGTTGAACACTATTGATTTAACTTTAGAACTTACAAATAAATGTAATTATCGTTGCAGAATGTGTTTTCTTAAAAATAGAGATGTGCTTCCGCCACTTTTTATGGAACTTGATACAGTTGAAAAATTTCTTTTTCAATTAGAAAGCTCAAGTTATAAAATAAACGTACTGAGAACTTTCTGGGCGGGAGAATCTCTCATGCATCCTGATTTTGAAAAAATAATGTATAAATTATCTGAAAGCAAAAAAATCAATCACATTTGTTTTGATACTAACGGGGAACTGTTGAACTCTAAAAAAGTCGAGGCAATAATGGACGCGGCCAGGGATAAAAAACTCAGCGTGATATTTTCTGTTGATGCCTTTTGTGAGGGAGCTTATAATAAAATAAGAGTGGGTGGAAATTTTGAAAAAGTTATAGAGAATATTAAAAATTTCTTAAAAAAGGTTAGAGAAAACAATAATATAAAAACTATGATTCAGTTTATTGTTCAAAATGAAAATTATAATGAACTTAGTTATTTTATTTCTTTCTGGAAAAAAGTGTTTACAGAAAATAAACTTGATTTTGAAATTAGTTTAAACTGCAGTATGGCACTCGAAAATGGCGTAAATATAAGACCCTTAACTGTTCAAAGTGATAAACTGCAAATAAATCAGGCAGAGGCTAATAATCTTTATGAAAAAGCATTAAAACAGGCAGGAATTCTAAAGAATACCGAGTTTTTGAAAAATATTGCCCAAGGAGGAGGAAAAATTGACATATTATCTAAAACATAAACTTCCCTGCGGTGCAGTTTTTAAATCCCCTGTTTTAAGAGCTGACGGTTCAGTAACTGTATGTAATTATGATTTAACACTTGATTTAAAAATTGGAGATATAGATAATAATATTTTCAAATTATGGGAAAGTGATTCTATGAAAAAATTCAGGTTGAATCATATTTTGAAAAAAGATCTGCCAAAAAAATGTGTTAAATGTAGACCTGATTTTTATTTAAGTCCCTCTGAAACTGTCAACTATTTAGAAAAAGAGGCCAAGCACAGAGTTTTAGAATATATAGTGAAATCAATCTCCAGACCCAGAGTGCTGCTTGTTAATCCAAGAGTATCTGAGAAAGCCCCTTTTAAAACAACCGTAACTCTTGGTCTTGGCTGTATTGCCTCTATTATTGAGGATTATTACGATGTTGAAATTATCAACATGAATTACTCAGGATTTGATAATTACGAAGTTGTTGAGTATGCCAGAAAAAATAAATTTAATATATTAGGAATTACGGGAATGACTTATCAGGCAAAGGGAGCTATGAATCTTGCCAATCTCTTCAGAGAATTATATCCTGAGTGCCTTACTGTAATGGGTGGTGTTTTTGCCACAATGAACTATGATTATATAATGAATAACTCAAAAATGGATTTTATTATCAGCGGTGAGGGCGAGATTCCCTTTTTGAAATTATTAAAAAGTATAGAAAATAATAATGTTGAATTTTGTAAAATTCCCTCCCTGATTTATAGAAAAGGTAAAAAGATTATTAAAAATTCTGAGGCAGAGTTTCTTGAGGCAGATAAAATACCATTAATAAATAGAAGTATTATGCCGACCCGGGGGTATATTTTTGATGATATTACCTTTGAGGATACGGGAAGCCTTGTATCGGCAGTTGTAATGTTTTCAAGAGGATGTCCTTCAAATTGTATATTCTGTGAATCTCCCCATATGTGGAAAAGACGGGTCAGAATAATGTCTATCGAAAGAATTATAAAAGAAATAACTTATATAATTGAAAAATATAATATTTATAATTTTGTTATTGATGATGATGCTTTTACTGTTTTTAAAGATAAGGTTGTTGAATTCTGTAAAACCCTTATAAAAAAGAATATTAATATTAAATGGAGGTGCAATACCAGGGTAAACATGGTTGATTTAAAACTTTTAACTTTAATGAAAAAAGCTGGTTGCGTTAAAGTTACTTATGGAGTTGAATCTGGAAATGATGAGATTTTGAAAAAATTAAACAAGAATTTTACTGTTGAAGATGTGAAAAAGGCCTTAAAATTACATGAAAAAATAAAGCTTCCTGCAGGAATGCTAATGATTATAGGCAGTCCAGGCGAAACTCCCTCCTCAATTCAAGACAGCCTTAACTTAATAGAAGAACTTAAGCCTGAGGCTGGATGGGATTTTCAGATTATGCAGCCTCATCCTGGAACAACTCTCAGAAAAAAAATTGATTTTTTTGGCGGAAAAATATTAACAGATGACTGGGATGAGTATTTTTCTGATAATATAACTTATATTCCTGAAGATTTTTCTGAAAAAGAGTTTGTGAAAATATGTAAAAAAGTGACAAAAAGACCAATTCGTCTTTCAAATAAAGATAAGTTGTCTTTTTCTGAAAAAGAAGGAAGAAATATTTTTATACCTGTAGATATGTGGGAAGAGGCTATGTGGAATAGATTACCTGCTTTTTACTGGAAAGGTGAAACTGATTTTTTTAAAGGTTATACTCATGTTTTAGGGGCCGATTATGGTTATATAACTTATAACTTTAAGCTTGATAAAATACCAGAAAAGTTTGAACTGTCCTTTAGCGCATGTTCACAGCATACAGAAAAAAAATCGGAATTATATATATATATTAACTCTGTTTTTTTCTGCAGACTTACGATTGGCAAAAAAGATTGTTACGGATTTGTTTATAAGATTTTTTCAGGAAGAAAAAAAACAGAAAGTTTAAAATTAAATGAGGGAGTCAATGAGCTTAAATTTGAAATAAAGGAAAAATCAGGATTTGCCAACGGTCTAAGTATTATGTATAAAGCGCTTGAAAATTCAGCAGAAATCAGGGAAAAACCGATTACTATTGTTGAGAATTGCCAGTAATTCTCAATTTGCCCGAAAATCCTTAGTTGAATGGCGGCAGTTACTTATTTTGATAAGCTTAAGAAGGATTATAAATGACAGATTTTATTTTAAAAAAGCATAATGAACCAATACCTGTTTTGATCCTGGATTTAATTTCCTACTGCAATCTTAACTGTATTATGTGTCCTCAGTCGAAAATAAACAGAAATGAAAAATTCAGGGGTGTTATGGATTTTGGTTTATATAAAAAAATTATTGATGAATTATGCACACCGCCACAGAAAGCCCGCGTAATTATACCTTTCTGGAATGGAGAACCCGCACTTTACCCTGAATTTAAAAAGGCTGTTGAATACGCGACAGAAAAAAAGAAAATGTTTCCAGAATGTTGGGAAGTATGGTCACTTCATTCAAACTTTACCCTTATTGATGAAGAAGTTGCAGAAACAATAATTGAATCGGATTTATTTGGACCCATCACTGTATCAATTGACTCTAATTCCTATGAAACCTATAGAAAAATCAGAAGAGGGGGAGATTTTAATAAAACAGTTCAAAATATTAAAAATTTTATTAAACTCCGTTTTAGTAAAAAGAGAGAATTCCCCAGCCTTATATTACAGTTTATTATAATGGATGAAAATTTTGAGGAGGCGGGAGATTTTATTGATTTCTGGAAAACTGAATTTGAAAAATATGGGATAGACCCGCCTGTTATCTGGGACGATTCTGCCGGACTCGAGCAGGATAGTATTTTTTTAAGAAGACTGATTGCTGAAGATAATAAAAAACAGTCTTATTATGATGAATTACATAAAAATGTTTTAATTAAAGAGGGATTATTAAAAAAAGAAACTAAAGGAAAAAAATCGTTTGTGTCAGGGGAATACTCCGAGGAAGATAAAAAAGATAAAAATAAAAGAAGACAGCCCTGTGTAGGACTTTGGCAGCATTTTGGTATAAGATATGATGGTGAAACTTCTGCCTGTTGCAGAGATTTCAGGGCAAATATGAGTCTTGGAAATGTAAAGGAAACTCCTTTTTTTGATATTTGGCAGGGAGAGAAATTAAAAAAACTCCGTATGTATCATATAACTGATAACTTTAACTTGATTAAAATATGCAAGTACTGTTTTGGACAACCTTTTGGCTGTATGACAGAAAATCATTTAAAAAGTTATTTAAAAAGTATAAACAGATATAATGAGCTTAAAAATTATTTAGATGACATCTGGAAAAAGTAAGGAGGCTTAATCTGAAAATGAAGAAAAAAATTCCTGTTATTATTATTTTTTTATTATTTTTTATAAATATTTATTCTGGTTACCTTATAAAACAGGACGGAGTGCTTTTTTATATAGAAAATAATAATTATGAAAGTGTTTCCCTGACCGCAACTTTTAACGACTGGTCAGATACTACACATATTATGGAAAAAGTTGATGGGAGATGGGAGATATTTATCCCCCTGCAAACAGGAAATTATCAGTATAAATTTGTGATAAATAATACTGATTGGATTTTAGACCCGGATAATCCATCAATTGTAAAAGACGGGAACTTTGAAAATTCCTATATTGAAGTTGTAGAAGTTGAAAAAGATGAAGAAATTAAGAGCTCAGAAAATGACATAATTAAAGAGGAAACAAATGAAAATATAATAATTTTTTCTTATACTAATCATGAGGCTGAATCGGTTTCTGTTGTGGGAGATTTCAACAACTGGCAGCCTGGTAAGCATGAATTAAGTGATTATGATGGTGACGGGGTATGGACTGGGGAGTTTTTCCTTGATTCAGGTAGATATATGTACATGTTTGTTGTTGATGAAAAATATTGGTATTCAGATACTGAGGCTGAGATTTTAAAGGATGACGGTTACGGAGGAATGAATTCATTTATTGAAGTAAATGGTCAGCGGTAAATTCAAAACCTCAAGTTTTAATTCAATTTTATTTATTTTCCGATAGTTCAAACAATCAGGTATTAAAAATAATCGGGAGATAAATTTGAAAAAAGTTATAGTATTACTTGTTTTTTTAATATTGTTTATATGTTCATATTCAAATCCCTTTTCAGATGTTCCTGAAGACCACTGGGCTTACGAAGCTGTTAGAGAGCTGATTTCTCTTGGATATCTTGGAAATTATCCTGATGGTTCTTTTAAGGGACAGAATACTGTTACCAGATATGAAATGGCTGTTACAGTTGCAAAAATGCTTGATAAAGTTCGTGATGTTCAAAGTTCGGGTGGATTTATTGATGCTAGAGAGGCTGCAACATTACGGAAACTTTCAACTGAATATCGCGATGAGCTGGACTCACTTGGCATCAGGGTGGGAAATCTTGAGGACCGGGTGAGCACACTGGAAGAAAAACAAAAGGAAATACAGCAGGAGGCAGGACAGTTTAGAATATATGGTTCTTATTTTTATGAGCAGAATTATGATGTTCAGGAATCTGGATTTAATGATTCAAACAGAGGATTTACCGACCCATTTCATAAAGTGACTCTTGAAATGCTTTCAAAACCTTCTGAGCAGTCTCAGTTTTATATGAAAATGGAAAATTCGATGACAGATATAGGTTCGCCACCAGAACTGGTGGGAACAGATGAAATAAGCTATAATGATCAGAATAAACTGGCAATTGATTCGGCCAATTATAGTTTTAATGCTCCAAAAGCGAATATGAGATTTTTTTTCAGAGAAGGGTTCTCGGGCCTTGATGATCCAGTAAGTCTTTTATCGGCACCGTGGCATTCAGGAATAGGTATAGATACTGGATCTGGAATGGAGGCAAGTGGAAATCTTGATGGAGATACAAGTTATTTTCTTACAGCCTTCAGATTAAAATCTTCTCCCGGCGAAACATATAATGATTATCTTGGAGCCAGAACAAGATATACAGTGCCAGAACATATTATGCCCGAAGCATCAATTAATATAGGGGCCTCTCTGGTAGAAGGTTATCTGCCACATGACCCCGAAAACCCCAGGGCAAGATTTCATAATGTAACTGGAATGGATGTTGAATTTTCAAAATCAGGGGATTATTCCCTGACTACAAATGCAGCGTTGATGGAAACCAGAAATAATGTGGGTACGTCAACTCCCGATGATGTAGATGAATATAAAGGTTTCAGAATGACAACGAGTTATAAAAAAGGTCCGTTATCCTCGAATATTACCTATTATAATTATGATTCTGGATTTGGACTTCATTTTATACCGGATTATAATTATTCTTTCAGGAATACAGAATTTTCTGGAAGAAGTGAGTGGTATTATACCTGGGGAAATGCTAATCAGTTTGGAGAGAGATTTTTTGATTTAACTAATACATATGATTTTTCGCTTGGAAGCGGACAGAATGTCCATGTAAATATGGGATATTTAAGATTGTGGTGGAAGGAGAATGATGGCTCAGATGAATGGTTTAACTTTGATGCTTCCAGATATAATCTTGATTTATATCCAACTTTTTCAAATAATTTCAAAGCTGAAATTTTAAACAGGTTCTGGAAAAATCCTGCTCCTGATGTAAAGGGTCGATATAAAAATGAGCTGAAGATATTTACAACACTTTCGTCGCTAAATGGTGCAGATTTTAATCTCGGGGTAGCCTCAGAAAAAAATAATGATCGGAAAAACCTGGAAGGAAGCGCAAGAAGAGAAAATGAATTCTGGACAAATATGGGTTTTGATGCTACAGATACAATATTTATGAATCTTGGATATAATTATAAAAAAGAAGCCCATGGCTGGGATGATATAAACTCGCCTTCACCAGATGATGTGGAGGCAAAAGAGTGGTGGTGGACTTTTGAAACAACAACAGATATTTCTGAAAATTATGTGATGGAAAACTCTTTTTATATTAAAAATGCGGGTGCTTATAATCAGGATTTAGAAAGAACAAAATTTATAAAAACTGTTCTTTCGGCCTCGTTTTCGCCTAACCTGAGAGGCAGGTTCGGTTACTGGTGGAGAGAAGAAGACTCCGGCAGTTTTAAACAGCATACACATGCTGATATAAGTTATTCTGGAGCTGATGGAACTAGTCTGAGCCTTGTTTATTCGCCTTCCTGGTCGAATGGGGATAATGCTTTTGATAATACTAATGTTCATAGTTTAAATACTGAAACTTTTAAAAGGTTAAGACTTCAGATTTCAAGCAATTTTTAGGGAGTTTAAATGAAAAAGGTAAAATTTTTTATTTTTTTAAAAATTATTATACTGGCAATTCTAAATATAAGCTGTGGTATGAATCCTGTTGAAAAAAGTGTTGCAAGAGCAGTTAACCGGGATGCTTTTTTTTATCATGAGGATGTTGAGGGAGACGGTTATGGACCGGGGTATTATGTTTATCCGAGAAATCCAGAAATAAGTAGAGAGGCTTTTGATTTAAAAAGCTTTACTGTTGAGGATGTGAATGATTTTGTTTATATGAAATTTGAGTTTCATGAACCAGTTAATAGAAATAATTCATATTTTGGCAGATTTGATCAGATAATGATAGATGTATATATTGACCGTGATCAGCAACCCTACTCTGGTGAAACTAAATCTTTACCTGGAAGAGATGTTGAGTTTAAACATAATCAGGGCTGGGAATCAGTAGTGCTTGTAACTCCTTTAGGGTCAGAAAAAATAAAAAAGTTTCTTGAATATGATTATGATAATATTCAGACAAAACTATGGTATAAAAGTGGTAAAATTGCCCTTCCTGAGTTTTATGTAACTTCGCATAAAACAATAACTGCAAAAGTGCCAAAAAAACATGTTGGGGAACCCAGAGACTGGTGGGGTTATCAGGTTCTTGTAATGGGTTTTTCAGAAGATAATTTAACTAGAAAGAATCTTTATGTTAAACCGGTTTCTGCAAGTGCCGGGTCAAAATATTTTGGTGGAGGCTCAAATTATTATGGAAATCCAAATGTGCTGGATATTTTAGATGATGGAAAAAACTTCATTCAAAAAGATATTTTATCTAATTATAAAATTAGTCCAAATAGAGAGAATGCAAAATTTGTGAAATTGCCTATGATATATTCAAAAAAAATTGACGGCAAAGAAATCATAGATATTGATGTTGATGTACAGGCAGAAAACTTTTTAAAAGAGCAGGAAAAAAAATTAAACCAAGAATTAATATCAGATAAAGATGTTGATAATAAGGAAAATTGCAGAAAAAATATGGAGAAAATTAAAGATGCTGCCGAAGAATATAAAAAGGAAAATCCAATTGACAGTAATTTTACATTTTTTGATTTGCTTCTCGCGGGCTTTGTTACTGAGGAGATTAAATGCAGCAACGGCGGAATGTACAGAATAGAGCATGGTGAAGAAAACAGCATTAAAGTAAAATGTATAGACAGGGAAGGTAATATTCTGCATGGTTTTGTAGAGTAAAGGGAGGAAAAAAATAAAATGAAGAAAATATTTTTAATTTTATTACTAACATTTTCTATTATTACAAGTTATTCAACTGTAGGAGTACGTAATCTTGGTTTTGGTGATTTTGGTGTTAGACCAATAGGACTTGGCGAGGCTTATGTTGCAGTGTCTGATGATGCTGCCGGAGTTTTTTATAATCCGGCAGGACTGGCTAAAATTCCCTCCGGCGTAAGGGAGGGGAATTTTATGATTAAGGCTAATTTAAGAAATGATTTAGCCTATGACGGGGCGGCTTTTACCTCCCAGTCGCTGGATAATGACCGGGAGGTCAGGTTTACAATAAGTGAATACCTTGAAAGGAGATTGCAACCACCTGTTAATGAAAAAACAGTTGCATATAATTTTGGAATAGGAATGCTTTTTTCGGCTGATGGTAATAATTTCGAAAAAGATTCATTCAGACTTGGAGTGGCAAGAAAAATGCATTTATTTGGTCAGCCGGGTGCTGCTGTGCTGACTGGAGTAAAGCTTGGATTTGATAATTACACAAACTATCTTGATTCAGAAGGAAAGTTAAAGGATTTTTCAGAAACAACAATGGGTTTTGGTGCCATTTACGAATTTTCGGAGTTTCTTGATATTGGTTTAACAATAGATAACTTGTTTAAAGATTCTCCTTATGACTTGCCTACAGTTTTTTCCCTTGGAGTATCAATGCATATTGATGAAACTACGTTTGTAGCTCTTGATGGTTATAATATTATTTCAAGTTCTGAAGTTGAGGGTGCGGAAGGAGATGAGGCTGAATTCAGGATAGGGCTTGAAAAAAAGTTTATTGAAAATAATCTTACGTTCCGTTTTGGTTCAAAAAATGCAAATTTCAATATGGGATTTTCCATGAATGTAACTCCGAATTTCAGAATGGATTATGCATATATGGGTGATTATGACAGCGATGTGGATCAACATTTTATAGGCGGCTCAATGCTTTTTTAATAGTTGGAGGTTTTTTGAAACATAAATTAAAAAATGTAATGGAAATACTTGTGGATGAAAAGGTAAGGGAACTTGTTAAAAATGATAAGGAACATTCTTTCTCACAAAAGGATATTCTGGATATTATCGCAATTTCTCTTAATAATCTTCCAGTAAAATATGTTGTTACACTCGAGGGAGAAGCATATATTAAACTGGAATTTTTAAAGCTTCAGTATAAAGTGGATATTATTACTCAGGTGATAAAGGCGATTGAACATGTTAAAAAAAATCCAAGGGAAATAAATTGATATGAAAAATTTTAAATTATTTATAGTGTTTTTGATTATTACATGCTCTGTGGGTGTTTATGGTATGGAGCTTAAAATTTTTGAGTTGAATCCTCAGGATACTGAAAATGTTGCTGAAATATTAAAAGATTTTGTTTCTGAAAAAGCTTCTTTTCATGCAGATTCTAAAAGCGGAAAAATTATTATTAATGATTCTTCTGAAAATATAAAAAAACTTTCTCAAATTTACGATAGTGTGGTTTTAAAGAAAGGTGCCCGTCAGATGATGATAGAGGCAAGAATTGTTGAAATAGGTATGAATCAGGACAATGATTTTGGTTTTGAGTGGGAGCTTAACCGAACTTTTTCTGTTTTGGATTCAAATACAACCTACGGTGCTGGCCTGGATGTTAATCTGCCACCTTCAACCTATAATACTGGAGGTAATTTAAAGCTTTCTACAATAAACGCCGATGATTTTGATACAATTATAAACAAGATGATAGAACGGGAAAATATCAGCATAATTTCAAATCCAAAACTTTTTCTTATGGATGGAAAAAAGTCAGATATTTTAATTGGGCAGAGAATACCCTATAAGGAAAGTATAACTTCTGACGGGAAAGTATCAGAAAACACCGAATTTTTAGAGGCCGGAATTAAATTAAATGTAGAGGCTGAAATAGTTGCTGGTGAAGAAAGTATAATTAAGCTGAAAATAAGTCCGGAAATAAGTTCTTTTGCAGGATGGTCTCCTGAAAATGGGCCAATTATTGATACAATAAAAGCCAATACAGAGGTTCTTGTAAAGGATAACAGTGTTGTTGCAATTGGCGGACTTATTAAAGTAGATAATACAGAGAGTTTTATGAAAGTTCCGATACTGGGTGATTTGCCTCTGCTGGGAAGAGCATTTCAGAGAAGACGGAAGGTAAAGAGAAGAAGGGAAATTGTTATTTTTCTTACACCAAAAATTCAAAAAGATTTAATACAAAAAGATGAGCCGTTAAATTCAGACAGCCCGGAAAAAGCTCCCCGCGATAAATCAAAAGAGGGAATATGGATGGATGTATCAGGGCAGCTTTCAGATGACGATGTTTTTTAATCCTGTCCTAAGCATTTAATATTGTCATTATTTTTTCATAAAGTTAAGTTGGCACAGACCTCATCAAAACAAGAATTTCCTCTTTTTTCATTGAGAATTTCTGTTTAATATGTAAAAAATTTGAAAAAAAACAATAATTATTATAGGATTAACTCCTGAAAAAATTCCGGGAGAATTATAAATGAAGTGTAAAAAATGTAATAAAGAGGCTGAATTAAACGAACTTGGATTGTGTCAGAACTGTTTAAAAGAAAGCTATAATATTCTTAAAAAAGAAATTGCCTCAGAAACAGATACAGCAGTTGTAAATAATGAAATTGAAGAAATAATTGTAGCAGGTTTATTAAATGATTCTTTTATTTTAAATAAATGTTTTCAAATTGGAATTAATAGTAAAATTTTTACTAATCCATATATTATTGATATTTTCAATTTAATTGAAGAGGGTTATGCCGAAAAACCTGATTATCTTGATATTAATGTATTAAAACAGAAATTAAAATCTCAGGGAAAAATTAAATCCTCTGAGCTGTTAAATAAACTTCAGACAATTAAAGATATAAAATTTTCTCAGGTAAAACTCTATATTGATTTATTAAAAGAAAAAAAAGCCTATGAAACTTTAAAAAACATGGGTCTTGACATGATTAAATATGTTGAGAATAAGGAAGAAAGGAAAAACAAACATATTGTAGATTATATTGCTGATTTAACAAAGAACTTAAGCGCCGTCCAAAAACAACATATTGACAGAGGAATTACTAAAATAAAGGATGAGTTAATAGAAATTGCACAGGATATTGAAAAAAGAAATAAAGAAGGAGAATTACTTACAATAGGATATGATATAAGACCTTTTAATGATTTAAACTCCAGTCTCTCTGGACTGAGGAAGGGATTTCTTTATGGTATAGGAGGGGCTCCACGTAGAGGAAAAACAACGTTTACACTTGAAATTGCAACAAATCTTGCAACAAGGAATAATATTCCAGTGCTTTTTGTCAGCTGGGAACAGACTAAGAAAAATCTTATTTACAGACTTCTTGCCAAAGAGAGTCAAATAAATCCTGATACACTTCAGAGAAAACAGATTGCCAAAAATCCGCAGTTAGAGGTTAATCTTGCAAAAGGCTGGCGTAAAATGGAAAATTATATGGAAAGACTTTATGTTATAGAAGGTTCTAAAAAAGATACTCTTGAAAGAATAAAGTCATATGCCTATAACTCAATGCAGGAGCTTAACACTAATGAAATAGTTCTGTTTTTTGATTACCTTCAGAAAATGCCTATGTCCGGACAGTATATGGATGAGAAGTTCAAGGTTGAAGAAATTTCAACTCAGCTTAAGCTTCTCAGTCTTGAGCTGAACTGTCCAGTTATAGTTATTTCCTCGTTAAACAAAGAGGGATGTAATATTGATAATGAAAAATCTAAAGATAGACCTGGGATTTATCATTGTAAAGGGTCTGGCGATATAGAGTATGATCTTGATGCCGCCATGATGATGTCAAAAGACTGGGAGGATACTAAAGAACTTGATCAGCAGATGAAAAATCTTGCCCACAGTCTTGGTAAAAATATTGATTTTCTTCCAAAAGTGGACATAGTAAATGTTTATTTAGATAAGAACAGAGATGCTCCAGAGGGAATTTCTTCGATTGTTCAGTATTTATTTTTAATTGAGGCAAACAAATTTGTTGAGCTTGGTTTTAAAATAGAAAGTGATAATTTCAGGTTTAAAAAAATAGAAAAAATATTAAAAAATCTTTTCGAGGAAGGATATATTAAATTCAGGGATGGTGCAGGAGATGTTGGGAAAGAAAAGCCAACAATTAATTTTTAGTTTTAAATTAAGTTTTTTTTTGCTTTTATTATTAATTTCTTTTTTTCAGACTGGGTGTTTTGGAGGGTCTTCCCCGGGCCTACAGGTTTTAAGCGTAACTGGGGAGCAGTATCTTAATGATGCAAAAAGATACTTAAGAGAAAGCCAGTTTATTTATGATAGGTCTAAAATAAAATCTGTGATTAATAATATTGATGATAATAAACCATCAGAAGGTTCATCTGTGAGAGATGATATAGATTTAATGATTAATTTTTTAAAAATCATAAGGGAGTATTCAAAGATAATTGGAAGAGGTAATCGACCAGATTCTGATAATATAAAAAAAATAAAAAATAATATTTATAGCCAGAAAGGCAGCGATTATTATCTTTTAAGGCTTTTGTTAATCTATATTGAAAGTTTTTCATGGGAAAAAAATACTTCTCTGGATATTATCAACCTCTACTCTTTATACAGTTTTTTTGAAAAAAGGCCGGATTATGAATTTCCATTTTTATTTGCAGGAGAAAAGATAGATTATAAATTTATAAATTATATAGTAAGTATGACTTTAGCTCAGAATTATTATTTTGCAAAGGCAGAGGGCCTTTTTAAAACAGAGCTTGATAAAAATCAGGTGGAACCGATTATTTTACTTGCGGCAGGAGAGTTTTTTTTAAGGGCAAATCTTTATAATAAAGCTGAGAAATATTTAAAACATTTCAGATTTCCTGTTTACAGGGATTTTGGTCTGAAAGATTATGCTCTCACTTTGCTTTCAAATTGTTATGAAGAACTTGAAAAAAAATCTGAGGCTGAAGTTGTCGCCGCTAAAACTGAGTTGAAGTTAAGGTTTTCAGTTGAGGAAATATTTACTTTTTTAACAGAAGAAGAAAAAAAATTATATAAAGTAATCTTGACAGAAAATAATGAAATTGAATTAATTCAGGATATGCTTGGAATTAATCAGACAGCTCAAAATAATTATCTGAAGGGGGACTTTCACGAAGTTGCTTTTTTCGAGTTGACAGAATACTATAGAAAAAAATATGAAGAAAAAGATTTCTTTGATGAAAAAAACGGTTTTTTTTCTCTTTATACTTTTTTGAAAATTAACCCGGAATTTCATGAGCAGAATAATTTTATATTTTTTGCCCAAGATTTTATTGAAATAATGGTGGATGAAAGTGAAGATTCGGCTTATTACAGTATAAAAATTAATGATAATAATTTACGTCCCGTTGAAAATACAAAATTCAGATTTAACAGGGAGGAGTTTACAGGTAGAACTATTGATATTATAATAGAGGCAACAATGCCACGAAAAGGCAACGTGAAATCTTTAATTAAAATGGAATTTGAGGATTAAATGGCAAAACTCTTAATAAAAGATGTTAATTCAAATGAATATGAGTACAGGCTGGACTCTGAAAAAAAAGGAGATGTACTTCATATAGGCAGAGTCGCTACAAACGATATTATTTTTGATGATGCAAAAGTATCCCGTGTACATGCCAAAATAAGTGGCGATGGTAAAGGCGCCCTTGTTATAGAGGATCTAGGAAGCTCAAACGGATTATTTGTAAATGGTAGACACGTTAAGTTAAAGATGCTTGAGCCAGAAGACGAGATTAGAATAGGCGATAATTTCATAAGGTTTAATAAAGATAATAAAATAAGTGCTGTCATTTCTGAAATAAAAGAATTAAAAAAGAACCTTGGTAAAATACAACGTATAGACGGTACAGAAGTAGATATTTTAAAAAAATTCAACTCTTTAATAGGGAATATGATTAACTTTTCAAAATATGTTGAAGAAAAAAAACCAGACCATAAATCTATTGCAGCACAGGTAAAAAAATATGCGGCCTTCACAAATAATTTAAAAAAAGAAATTTCAGGTTTTCAAAAGGATTATTCAACTCTGCTTTTTTTAAATAAAATTTCACAGTCAATCGGAAATATAGTCGAAACAAAGGATTTTTTCACATCATCTCTTGATATTATTTTAACAATTTTTGGTGCTCAGAGAGGTTTTCTGCTTTTTTATTCAAAAGAAACCGGGAAGTTCGAAGTTAAGATAGCAAGAGGAATGGATCAGGAAATAAAAAATGTTAGTAGTTTCAGCAATAACATAGCCAGATTTGTGCTGGAAAACAAGAAAACCTATATATCAAATTCACCTGCTCAGGATTCAAGGATTAATTCTGGTCAGAGCCTGATTAATTTCCATATCAATTCTGTAATAGCGGCTCCTCTTAAATATAAAGATTCAATTATCGGTGTTATATATATTGATAAACAGAAAGAAGACAGTAAATTTTCATTAACTGATCAGAAGTTCTTTGAAAGTTATGTTAACTACTGCTCTTTAACCTACGAAAGAGTAAGAGTTTTTTCTGAGCTTGAGGATTCTTATCTAGCCTCAATTAAAGTGCTTGCAAATGTGCTTGACGCTAAAGATCCATACACACATGGACATTCAGAAAGAGTTATGGAATATTCTGTTGCAATAGCTGTTAAGTTAGGCCTTACTGATAAAGATATTAAAAATATAAAATTTGGTGCTCTGCTGCATGATATCGGAAAAGTTGGCGTTGATATCGGAATATTAAATAAACCGGGAAGACTAACAGATGAAGAGTATGAAATTATAAAAAATCATCCTTTTCAGGGACATGAAATTATTAAACCTGTAAAATTCCTTGAGGATAAATTTGCCGCAATAAGATATCATCATGAACGCTGGGATGGCGGAGGATATCCAGATAAATTAAAAGGTGAAGGAATTCCTCTTGAAGCTAGAATTGTTGCTCTTGCCGATACGTTTGATGCTATGACCTCAACCCGTTCCTATCGTAAAGCTCTGGATAAGGAAGTTGCAATTGGGGAAATAGAAAAGAATTCGGGAACGCAGTTTGATCCGAGAGTGGTAGAAGCTTTTATGAAGGTGGTTAACAAAGAAAACGTCACTCAAGTTTGGAGTGAAAATCAGAAGTTACAGAAAAAGGTAGAAGAAAACGTGTCATGATTGGAATAGATATTGTTGAAAATATCAGAATTAAAAAACTTTATTCTCAGTATGGTTTTAAATTTATTTCAAGAATACTCTCAGAAGAAGAGGTTGATATTTTCAATAAAAAGGAAAAGGGTACAGTATTTCTTTCGGCCAGATTTGCTGCAAAAGAGGCTTTTATTAAAGCGTCGGGAATGAAGAATATAGCAATGAATAAAATTATAATTTTAAATACTCCTCAGGGAGCTCCTTTTTTTAAGGATTATAATAATTATGCCCTTTCAATAAGTCATGAGAAAAAATATTCGGTAGCGATGGTAGTAAAAAAATGAAATGTCAGAAATTTGTTTTTGGAAATAATGATTTAAAGGAACTTGAAAAACTTTTTTTTAAAAAAACTGGTATTCCCTCTATTGCAATAATGGAAAATGCAGCTTCGAACTGTTTTAATTTAATCCAAAAAAATTATTCTAATAATAATAAAATTCTTCTGCTCTGCGGTAAAGGAAATAATGGAGGTGACGGATATGCTCTGGCCAGAAATCTTAATACGGCCGGCTATTATGTTGTAATTGTGCAATGTGGAACCCCGGCGAGTCAGGATTGTAAAATAAATTACAACGCCTGCTTAGAACTTGACATTAATATTATTTCTATAAAAAAAATAAAAGAAAGAGAGCTTCAGGAATTTAATATTATTATTGATGCTGTTTTTGGAAGTAATTTCAGAGGAAAACTTCCAGAGGAGCTTGAAAAATTATTTAAAAAAATAAGAAAAAACAAAAATGTTTCTAAAATTGCGATTGACGTTCCTTCCGGGCTTAATCTTGAAACGGGCGAGGTAGATGAGAATGCCCTTGAATTTGATGAAACATATGCAATCGGTGGTTATAAAAAAGGTTATTTCAGTCAGGATGCTATAAAACATTGCAATAAATTAAAACTTATTGATATTGGAATAATTCCAGATGATTATAATATTGATAATGAATATAAAATTTTTAATGAAATAGGCGATAATATACCTTCAAGAAAAAATTTTCATCATAAAGGAATGGCCGGAAGGGTTGCAGTTATTGGTGGAAGTTATAAATACCATGGAGCCCCTCTGCTGACAGCGCAGGCTGCCCTTAAAAGCGGTGCGGGTCTTGTTTACTGTATAATGCCGGAGGAAATTAAGAAGGTTGCTTTTTCGAGACCTTCTGAGCTTATTTTTAAATTCAGAAATAAAAAAAATATTGAGGAGATTGCACCCTGGATTAATAAAAATATTGATGTTGTTGTAATGGGGCCCGGAAGTGGTATAGATAGTTTGACAGAAGAATGGGAAATTTTATTTAAAAAAATTAAAAATAAAATAATAATTGTTGATGCAGATATTTTGAAATTTATAACCCCGGATATTCTAAAAAAAAGCAGGCAGAATAAATTTGTATTAACACCTCATCCAGGAGAATTTAAAAAAATTGTTTCTAATTTTAATATAAAAGGTTCAAATATTTTTAAACAATTTGAAAACTTTTGCTTTAAACATCCAGAACTTGCCATTATACTAAAAAAACCCGCAACTTTTACCTCTTATAAAAATAAAAAAAATATTGTGCCTTATGTCTGCTCGGCTCTTGCCACTGGTGGGACCGGCGATGTTCTTGCAGGTATTGCTGGAGGATTCTTAAGTCAGGGAAAAGAAGTTAATACAGGATTGATTAATGCCGCAGTTTATATACATGTATATACGGCGGCCCAGCTTTCTTTAAAAAAATTTACTGGTTCTATCACACCGACCGATATTATTTCTAATATGGGGGATATTATTTATGAATGCCAGAAAAAAGTTAGAAAAAATTGCTTCCGGTACCTGGTCTGAAAAGTTTAAAATTGCGGCCACTTTGCTTGAGTCAGATAAAAAGTCTGAAACAGAGCTTGTAATGGCTCTTACAAGCGAAAACGAGGATATCAGATACTGGGCTTTAAAGATTCTTGGAGAAAAAGCGCCTCAAAAATATTCTTTTTACGCAGAGGCAATGATAGAAGATGAGATATGGTTTGTCCGCTGTCAGGCGGTTCAGAATCTGCTTGACGCAGACTCAACAAAGTATTTTGAGTTAATAAAAGAATTATTTGAAAAAGAAAAAGATGAAAATGTAAGAGAGTTTATAAAAGAAAGAGTTGAATTTTGATAAAAGTCAGCTTTGTATAAGGTGAGCGGTAATTTTTCAAACACAGTTCATTTTGTGATATAATTTCGATTATGAACTGTCCACGATGCGGTAATGTATTTGATGATAATACCAAAATTTGTCCTGCCTGTAAGGATTATTATCAGGTGCTTTCAAAAGCTGATATAAAAAAAAGATATGGCGCAGCCCTGATTGATGCGACCATAGTTTTTATTTGTGTTTATTTTCATGCATTTACTGCAATTTTCGGGGCAGTTTATTTGCTTTTTCGTGATAATATTACTAGAAATGGAAGCCTTGGTAAGTTGGTTTTCAGGCTGAATATTGTTGATATAAATAAAAGAATTATTGCAGATAAAAAGCAGAGAATTGCCAGGAATTTTTTTCTTGCATGTGGCTTTTTATTTCTTTTAATTATAGCTTTTTTTGAGATTATTCCGTTAGTGGGACTTTTGTTTTTAATTTTAAGATATGCAGTAATGGCACTTTTTTTTATTTTTGTTGCCCTGGAAACTATATATATATGGATGGATGAAAAAGGGCAGCATTTTTCGGATAGAATGGCAAAAACTATGGTAGTTTAACATCAATTCTAAATAAAATTTGATAAAACTTAGAATTGATAAATTGTTTTAAATATAATAATTAACTGGAGAGGGTATTATGATTGAGGGTAGAAAAGATTTTGAAAACATAGTTAATAAACTGGACAGTAATTCTCTTGATGAAAGACTTAAAGCTCTTGAAGATTTGAAAAAATTCGATGAGCCAGAGGTGGTGGAGTATTTTATCAGAATGCTTACCGATTCAAGTAGTGAAGTTCAGATAAAAGCTGCAGAGGCTCTAATTAAATATAAAGACAGAAGAAGTGTTCCTCAACTACTTGAAACCCTTGATGATAATAACAAAGAAGTGAAAAAAAGAGTTATTTATGTACTTGGTGAACTCAGAGATAAATCTGCAGTCGAACCAGTTCTTGAACTTCTGGACGACCCAAGAGGACAGATAAGAAAAGAAGTGGTTTCCGCGCTTGGAAAGCTTGGTGACGAAAGGGCTGTGGAACCTTTAATAAAGGCGTTGAATGATGATAATAAATATGTGAGGCTGAAAGTTGTTGAAATACTTGGGGCTTTAGGTGACGAAAGAGCTATAGAGCCATTAGGTCAGCTTTTAGATGATAATTCTTCTGAAGTAAAAGTGCAGGTTATAAAAGCTTTGAGAAACATAGGGGATAGTCGCTCTATAAATAAAATTCTTGATTTGTTCAAGGACAATAATCCTAAGGTGAGAATGGAAGCTTTAAAAACTGCAGAGGTTATCGGAGACGACAGAACTATAGACTTTTTTACAGAAATGCTTGAGGACCCTGTTTCGGAAGTGAAGAAAGCCGCAATTGAAGCTCTTGCTGCTATAAATGATCAAAGAAGTATTCAACCGCTGCTTGAACAGATTAATGATACAAACTGGAAAGTAAGGCTGAGTGTAATTGAGGCGCTTGAAAAAACTGGAATGTACGATGTAATTGATCAAATTTCCCAAAAATGTATTAATGATATGAACCCTGAGGTAAGAAAGGCTTTTTTGAAATTTCTTGTTTCTTCCAGAGATGAAAGATATATAAATGTGGTCGAAAAGCTTATACATGATGAAAATAAAGATGTAAGGGCTCTTGTTGTGGCCTATTATAGTTCTGTGGGGTCAGAAAGTGTTATTACAAATCTTGTTGAATTTCTTAATGACTCTAATAATGATGTTAGAGTTGCTGCTATTGAGGCTTTAGGAAACATTTCTTCTGAAAAAAGTGCGGAGTCTCTTCTGGAGCTTATATGTTCAGAATGTGAATCTTTTATTAAAAAAGCTGTAATAGGTGCTATAGATAAAATAGGAAATATAAAATATCTTGAAGAACTTACAGTTTTATTAAAGGACGAAGACCCTACTATAAGAGAGCAGAGTGCAAAAGTGCTTAAAAATAATAACCTGCTTAATTTTGAGCATTATACAGAAGCTGCTAAAGCTTATTTTCATGAGGGAAGGTATAAAGAAGCACTTGAATGTGTAAAAAAGATAAAAGGGATAGATTTTGAGGAAGAACTGGCAGAAATTAAAGCTTATTCCCTTTATCAAACTGGGCAGCTTAAAGAGGCCTCAAAAATATACTCAAGGCTTGTATTAAAAAACAATATATCTGGCGAAGTCCTGAAAACAGCTGCTAAAGTTGAAAAAGCCTTAGGTAACAACGACAAGGCGCTGTCACTTCTTGAGAAGTTTATTATTAAAAATAAAAATGACCATGAAGTTTATATTTTACTGGCCCAGCTGCATAAAGAAATTAAAAAAACTGAAAAAGCATATTATTTTTATACAAAGGCAGAAGAAATCTCACCTGGAAATTCAGAGGCTGCCGAGTTTCTTTTTTATCAGGAAGAAGTGCAGAATCCTTCTCTGGCCCTTGAACACTTTAAAACAATAATGAACAATAATATTATTAACAGGGAAGTGTACCTTAAAGCTGCAAATATTTATTTTAATAATGAAGATTATGAAAATTGTATGAATGTATGCAGAAAACTTGAAGAAAATTCAAAAGGCGGTCCAGATGTTTATGTTTATTATCTTCTGTTTTATTTAAAAAATGACCTTGATAGTGAATTTGAATATTACTATAAAAAAACCGACTTGAACTGGCTTGCCGAAAATAATACTGAGTATTTAATGAAGCTTTATGAGTTTCTTGTTTCCAATAAGAAAGTTAGCAGGGCTGTGGAAACTGCAGAAATATTAAAAGATTACGTAAATGTACAGAAATTTCAGCTAATCCTTGATACTCTCTATAATGTTGTTGATTTTTCTAAATGGCTTGATTTTTTTAAAAGCGCACCTGAAAAGCACTGGAATAATATAGATTTTAATAAATATCTTCTCGATATTTTTTTAGACAGAAAAGATTTTGTTCTTTTTGAAAAATATCTTCAACGGGCTAAAGAAAGATTTGGTGTTGATAATAATCAGCTTATTATGAAGGAAGCTGATTTTGAGTTTTTAAAAAGAAATTATTCTAAATCTCAAAATCTTTATAAAAAAGTTTATAATTTATTATCTACCTGGCAGCTTGAAAAACTGGCTCTCTGTTTTGAAAAAACTGGTAATCATGGCGAGGCTTCAAAGCAATATGCAGACCTGGCTGAAAAAACTGGTAAACATGAGTACGAAATTAAACTCGCCAATTTGTATATTAAAGTAGATGAGCTTCAGAAAGCCTCTCAGATAATTGAGAAAAATGTTGCAAAGTTTCCTGATTCTCATGAGTCTTATATGCTTCTTGGTAAAATTTACTATTCAAAGGGTAATATATCTGAAAGTTTAACATGTTTTAAAAGAAGTATGGATATTGAAAAAAAGAATCCTGAAAGTCTTCTTGGACTTGCTAAAATTTATATTGACCGCGGTATTTATGAAGAGGCAAATCTTTTATTAAATGAAGTTTCTGATGATTATCCTGAAAGTTATAATTATCATGAAACAATGCTTTATTATTATGAAAAGCAGGGAAGATGGAGAGAGGCCGAAAAATTTTTAAAAGGGTTACTTGATACTTATCCAGACCATAATTACTGGATTTATAAGCTGACATGCATTTATTTTAATAAAAATGAAATTAAAAATGCCCGCAAATCTATTAAAAATATAGATTTTTCTGCTCTTGAAAATCCGCAGAAGTTTAATTTAGCTAAATGGATGTATAATAATGAAATGATTGAAGAATCAGGAGCTATTTTTAAAGAGCTTCTTATGAAAGACAGCGCAAATATTGAATATATTTATTATAATTCACTAGTTTCGCGGGACTATGCTTTAAATAAACTTCCCTCACTATTATCATCAAAGGATTACTCAGAATATAATGAAAAACTTAATTATGCCTATATAAAAGCTCTCATATCTATTGAAAGATTTGATGAAGCACGTGTGCGCCTAGAAGATATGTGTGATAAATATCCTCAGAACTCAAGGTTTGTATTTGAATCTGCTATGCTTAACTTCAAGCTTAAAAAATATGAGCCAGCAGTAAAATCTTTTGAAAAATCTATACTAGCCTCATATAATACAGCCTTTTGTTATAAGTATCTTTCAAAAATTTATAAAATAAATGGTGAAGTTGACAGGGCGCTTTCATTTTCGTTGAAAGCCTCCCGTGAAGGTGATTTAAGCAGAGATATTGATTTTTTAGTTCATACTGCTAAACTTTATGAAGAAAAGGAAGACTATGATCAGGCCTTAGAATATATAAATAATGCATTAAAAGTTGAACCTGAAAATAATGAGCTTAGATTTTTTAAGGCCAGATTATATTTTGCAAAAAAAGAATTTATTAAAGTGGCAGAACTTGCAGAAATTTTAACCGAACAGGATTCAGAAAATCTGGCCTATTTTGAAATTCTGGGAATTGCAGAAAAAGAAATGGAAAATTATAACAGGGCAATATCTGCCTTTAGAAGATGTATTGAGTTAAGCCAGGAGTCGATTTTTAAAAAGGAACTGGCTATTATGCTTCAGAAAACTGGCAGAGTAAAAGAGGCCTCAAATTTATTTGAAGAGCTTAAAGATTCCTATGAAAATAAAACTGACGCAGAATTTTTATATCATCAGGCCCTTTCTGAGTTTTTAAAAGAAAATTACAATGAGGCGCTCTCTTATATAAACAAGTTATTATCAAATGGAGTAAAAGATTTTAATGTTTTTCTTCTTGCTGCAAGAATTTATTTAAAAAAAGAAATGTTTCAGAAAGCAATTTCATATTATGAAATAATCGAGGGTGAAATTATTAATGATGCTGAACTTGTTATTGAATATGCTCAGGCATTTGAAAAAACATCTAATATAGATAAGGCGATTTTTGTGCTTGAAAAAGCTGCTCCGCTTAATGATGATAGAATTGCACTTAAACTGGCCTATTTATATTTCAAAAGAGGAATGTATGAAGAGTCTCTTGAAAACGTTACTAGAGTACTTAGAATTATGCCTGATTGTCAGGAAGCACTTAATCTGAAAGGACTTATTTATGAGAAACAGGAAATGTATGAAAATTCAATAAAAGCCTATGAACTATCGGATAACTGGTTTAAACTTGGAAGCATTTATACAAAGATGCATAATTATGAAAAAGCATTATATTATTTTGAAAAAATTCTGCTTAAAGATCCAGATGACTTTGATACTTTATGTTTTATGTCAATTATTTATAAAGAAATGGGACAGTATGAAAAATCTCTGGAAATCTTAAAGCAGGTAGGGCAGAAATATCCCGAAAAAGCTTCTATCTGGTCTTTAACGGGAACAGTTTATGAAATACTTGAGGATACAGAAAATGCTATTAATAATTATTTGAAAATGGTTGAAATTGATGATAGCAATGTAGAGGGTTATTTTAAGCTGGCCTCTCTTTACAGTAGGAAAAATAATTTTGAAATGGCAGAAAAAAATTATAAAAAAGTTCTTCAAAAAGATCCTGATAATGCAGGGGCTTTGTTTGAACTTGCACAAATATCTTTTAGATTAAAAAATTATAAAGAGGCAGAAAAGCTTCTAAAACAACTTATTGAACAAACGCCCGATTTCCATCAGGCCTATGAAAAGCTGGCCGAGGTATATATGTCCACAGAAAGGAATTCAGAGGCTATCTTACTTTTAAAGAATTTGCAGCCAGAAAGCAGAATTCATTTAATGATGGCAAAAGCCTATATGAATTTGGGCAATAATGAAGAGGCCGTTAATTATGCCAAAAAAACTGCTTCCGAAGACAAAAACTGTAATGATGCCTATATTATAATAGCCGATATATCCGAAGAAAATAACAGGCTTGAAGAGGCTGAATTTTCCTTGAAGAAGGCGCTTTCCATAAATCCGCTCTCAGAAAATGTTTATCTTAAACTTTCTGATATTCTTGCAAGGAGAGGTTTATTTGATGAAAGTCTTGAATATTTAGATGAATATAAGGAAAAATTTCCTGAAAAACAGGAGTATGATGAGCTTAATAAAACATACGCTAAGTTGTATAAAACTAAAGGTGAAATAAATAAAGCCAGAGATTATCTGAGTAAAATTAAAAATACCGGAGAAAAAGAATATTTATATGAAATGGGTGAGGTTTTATACTTAACAGAAGATTTTGATGGGGCCCTGGATATGTTCAGAACTTATATCAAACAGGAAAGTTCAAATCTTTCTGTTGTTAATTATATGTCTAAAATTTATTTTAACAAAGAGAAGTATGATTCAATAATAAATCTAATAGATTTTGTTTTAAAAACTGTTAAACTTGATTGGCAGAATCTGTTTAATTATGGAAAAGCTCTTTATTTTAAAGGAAATTATGTACAGGCTCTTGAAAAACTAAAAAAAGCTCTTTCAGAAAATCCTAACTTTGGAGAGGCGTATTATTATATTGGTTTAACGCTGCAGAATAAAAAACAGTATCAGGAGGCCTCTCAATATTTTGAAAAAGCTGTACTTATGAGGGCAGATGATCCACAAATACAATTTTCACTGGCAATTAATTATAAAAAACTAAAACGCTTTAATGAGGCTATTTCCAAAATGCAGCAGCTTTCGGGAAATAAGAAAATTGGAAATACAGTTAAAAGAGAGCTTGGTAAAATATATATGGAGTTAAATATAAATGATAAGGCTGTTGAGCTTTTTGAAGAACTTTTAGAAGATGATATAAAGGATAATGAAACTCTTTATAATCTAAGTGTTTTATGCAAGGGAAATGACCCCGAAAAAGCTTTAAAATATCTAAAAAATGTAGATTCTGATAAATTTACCGTCAGGAATTATCGTTATGAGCTTGCTGAGCTTTTTATAAAAACCAAAAAATTTGATGAGGCACAGCAAGAATTAAACGAATTTCTTGTTTCCTATCCGGAAGATTACAAGGCTCTTTTTCTCATGGGTGAGCTGAAAAGAAAACAGGACTTAAACGGTGAAGCAATTGAATTTTATGAAAAAACAGTTGAAAATAATCCGGCATGTTTTATGGCATATAAATATTTAGCCTTTTTAGTGGTAGATGAGGGTACAAAAAAAGAGATGCTTGAAAAATATAGAGCTTATGTGAATGGTGATAAAGAAGTAAACTTTTATTATTTGGAAATCCTTTATAAGTTAAACCTTGAAAGAGAGGCTCTTGAACTTGCTGATATTTTAAAAAATAAAGATGATTTAAACTATGATAACTGTTTTCTTCTTTCTAAAGTTTATTATCGGAGTTTCAAACTTAAAGAAGCGTTAAATTTTATAAATCAGGCATTTGAAATGGGATCTGAACCTGAAAGCTGGGAGCTTTCAGGAGATATTCAGTTTAAGTTTGGAAACTACCCAGAGGCTCTTGAAGCATATAAAAAACTTTTAGATTTTGACTATTCAAAGAGAATACAAACTAACAAAAAAATTGCAGAATGTTATTTTAAGCTTCAAAATAACAGTGAGGCAATTAAATATTATAAAAAAACTATTCAATATGATCCCGAATACTGGGAAGGGTATGCAGGACTTGCTAAATGTTATGAAAAAGAGGGAATGTATGAGGAGGCCTTAAGTATTGTTGAAAACATACTTACATATCAACCTGCAAACAATAAAATGCTTTTAAGAGCAGCCGGTTTATCTGAAAAAATGGAAAAATTCTCTCAGGCATCTGAATATCTTTCTAAAGTAATCAGGTCTGAACCTGAAAATATCGAGTCCTGCTTTGAGATGGCAAGAATTATGTTTAGAATGAAAGAGTATAAAAAAGCTATTGAACAGCTAGGAAAGATAATTGATAAAAAGCTTGATAAACAGTTAGAAATAAAAGCAAGGCTCCTTCTTTCAGATATTTTCATGGCACTTGAAAATTTTAATGGAGCAGAAAAAGAATTAAAAAAATTAATTGAATACGAACCTGAATCTCTGGAATTCCTTGAGAAACTTGCCTACTGCTATGAAAAAAGTTCCAAGTTTGAACAAAGTCTGAAAATGTATCAGGAAATTACCGAAAAAGATAAAGCCAGATGGAACTCCTACGTGTCAATGGGAGATATTTATTTCAGAAAAGGATATCTGGATAAATCTCTTGTTTATTACAGGGAAGCTTCTAAATACGCAGGACCTACTGCTGCGATATGTTATAGAATTGCCCAGGTTTTTGAAGATAAGCAGATTATTGACAAGGCAATAAATTACTATAAAGAAACAATTAAAATAAATGCTAAATTTGAGCCTGCATATCATAATCTAGCCGATATTTATACCAGGCAGGGAATGGCTGGCGACTCAGTTGTTTTATATGAAAAAATGCTTAATTTAATTCCTGATTCCCAAGAGGGCTATTATAAGATTTCCAAGATTTATTCAAGACGAAAAGAATATGAAAAGGCACTTGAAGTATTACAGAAGCTTTCGGGACTTAACTCTGATAACCCGTCTTACAGGCTGGAACTGGCAAGAGTTTATCATATTCTTGGAAAAATTGATGAGGCTATTTCTGAGGCAATTAAAGTTATTAATATTGCACCAATAGACAGCGAAGAGGCAAAACAGGCTCAGGAAATGCTGAAACCTCAGGGAGCATAAAAGGTTTTTTAAATGAATTTAATTGTAAATTGCTTATGCTTGTTTATATACAGGTTTTTTCCTGGTACAAGAAAAATTATTTTTAAAAATCTTGATGTAATATATAAAAATAATATTTCTTTTAAAAATAAAAAAAAAATAGCCCTTAAATTTTATAAGTTTCAGATTTTTAATTTAATTGAATTTATTTTGATGTTTTTTGGAATGTTTCATATTTTTAAAGTAAGAGTAAAAGGGTTTGAAAATTTTTTAAAAAATAAAAATTCAAATATTTCTTTCATATCAATGCATTTTGGAAACTGGGAGTTTATGGGAGCTTGGCTTGTTAAAAACAATATTGATATTATATCTGTTATGCTTCCCCCAAAAAATAAACTTGTTTCTAAAATTTTTAACTTTATCAGAGAAAAACATAATATACAGACGATTAATAATTCTAATAAAAAAGAAATTTTTAAAGGCATGGCAGATAAAAACAAAATATTAGGATTTATTTCTGATCAGGATGGAGGTAAAACTGGAATTTTCACAGATTTTTTTGGAAAAAAGGTTTCTTTCCCATCTGGACCAGCCTCTTTTTATGCTTTGCGCGATATGGATTTTATTCCTGTTTTTATAAAAAGAAAAGCTTTCTTAAAACATGAAATTATTTTTTTTGACAAAATATCTTCTTCTAAAACAGAAATTATGGAAAAAAAATTGGAATTTACGCGAAAATCAATTAATCTTTTTGAAAAAATGATAAAAAGGTCACCTGAAAACTGGCTTCTTTTTTATAATATATGGGTACATAGAAGACATTATGATTTTTTGAAAAAAAAGTTCGGTTAACGAGGGAAAATTCGGTAAACAATTATGGCTTTATTAATTTATAATTTTTTAATATATTTTCTTGCCTCAATATTTTTTATCCCTGTTTTTATTTATTTATTCTATCAGAATAAACTGAAATATTTCTTTTTTTACTTTGGTTATCTAAAAAAAAAAAAATCAAATAGCAAAAAAGTTCTTTTTCACTGTGTTTCTGTTGGAGAGGCTGAATGTGCATTAAAACTTCATGAAAAGTTTAAATTAGATGCGATTTTTACAACAACTTGTCCCGATACTTTAAGTTATATAAAGAAAAATAAGCCTGATTTGGAAGTTTTAATATATCCATTAGATTTTTCATTTATTTTAAAAAAAATTTTAAAAAAACGTAAAATAAAAATTGTATTTATAAGTGAAATTGATTACTGGCCAGGACTGATAAAAAGCGCAAAAAATCTTGATATACCAGTTATAATAATAAATGGAAGGTTGTCTTCTAAAACACTTAAGTTTTATAAAAAAAACTATTTTTTAAGGAGTTTAATTTTTAAAAATATAAAGGCGGTTTTTGCTCAGAATAACAAGGAAAAAGAGAATTTTAAAAAATTTATGCCTGCGTGTAAAATTTATGTTTCCGGTAATTTAAAATATGGAAATTTTAAAAAAATTGACAAAATAAACAAAAAAGAATTTATATTTGTTGCTGGTTCCACACATTGGCCTGAAGAAAAGTTTATACTTGATATACTTTCATATTCTAATAATATTAAAATCATAATTGCACCAAGAAAGATGAAAAACCTGGAAAAAATAAAAAATGATTTAAAAAAAAGAAATAAAAAAGTGAATCTTTATTCAAAAACAAAACTAACTGGTGATATCGTTTTAATAGATGTTTTTGGTGTGCTTAATAAGCTTTATAAAATAGCGGATCTAGCATATATTGGAGGCGGGTTTGAAAAATCAGGAATTCATAACTTTTTTGAGGCCGCAGAATATGGTGTTCCCGTTATATGTGGTAAAAATTTAAAAAATTTTGAAAGTGAAATAATTCCTTTTTTAAAAAGTCGGGCTGTTTTTAAAATTGGAAACATTAAAAAAATTCCGGCCCTTGTGACATATTTTTACAAACATCAGGATAAACTAAAAAAAGCATCTTCTGCTTTAGAAAAAATTTATAAAAAAAATAATGATGTCCGGGGTAAAATAATTAATATATTAAAAGAGGATTTTAAGATAGTTGTCTGAGATTATACAAGGTAAAAATATTTATGAAGAGAGATTTTATATATAAGGATAAAGGATTATTTTTAAATCTTTTTTTGAGACTTTTGTCTTTTTTGTATTATTTTCTTCATAAAATTAAATACAATTTATATTATTTTAATATATTACCTAAAACCAGAAGCTCTTCTTTTATTATAAGTGTTGGAAATATTACCGCGGGAGGAACTGGGAAAACTCCATTTGTAATTTATGCTGTAAAAAAATTAAAACAGAGAAATTTCTCAGTTGTTGTGCTTCAACGCGCCTATAAATCAGATAAAAAGTATGGGGAAGTTTTTGATGGCAGAAACTTTTTAATGACTGTTAAAGAATGTGGAGATGAACCATATTTAATGGCCTTAAACACAGATGTTCCTGTTTTTATTGCAAAAAAAAGAGTAAAAATTTTAAAAACAATAGAGAAAAAATATAATCCTGATTTTATTTTACTTGATGATGGATTTCAATACTGGCGACTTGAAAGAAATATTGATATTGTCTGTGTAGATGGTAAAGAACTTTTTTATAACAAAAAAATACTTCCTTCTGGAATACTGCGTGAACCTCTTAATAATATAAAAAGGGCAGATTACGTTGTTTTAAAAAATGATGGAAGAGTTTCAGAAAATATTAAAACCGAAAAATATCTTAACTTATTTACTCAAAATAAACGATTTTTTTTAATGAATTATTTTTTTACTTTAAATAAAAAGATTGAGTATGAAAAAAAAATTCTTCTACTGGCTGGAATTGCCAAGCCCGAATCTTTCTTTTCCTGTGTTGAAAAGATTGAAGAATTAAAAAATATAACTTTTTATAAAATTCCGTTTGAAGATCATCAGATATATACCAGTAAGATTATTTCTAACATAAAAAAAATAATGAAAGAAAAAAAAATTTCAACAATAATCACCACCGAAAAAGATTACTGGAAAATTAAAAATTATTTTAATAGAATATTTTATTTAAAAGTAAATACATTTATTGAAGGGGGTGAGAAATTAGTTGAAAAAATACAAAACAGCTATAACAACTGGAGATCTTAATGGCATTGGAATAGAAATACTTTCTAAGGCATTTTTAAAAGAACCTTCTCTGTTTGATAATGTCCTGATTATTGGAAATAAAAAATCCTTGTTAAAATACTGTCAGCTTTCAAAAATCGGGGATAATTTTTTAAATAATTTAGATTTTTTTAATATAGAGCCTTCTTTTACTCCGGACTTTGGAAAAATATCGGCCCAATCCGGAAGACTGAGTTATGAAAGTGTAATAAAAAGTATAAAATTATTAAAAAATAAAAGAGTTAGCTCAGTTGTTACTCTACCAATATGTAAAGAAAGCTGGTACTGTGCCGGTATAAAATATCCCGGTCATACAGAAATATTTGGTGAAATGTGTGAAAATAATAATTTTAACATGCTGATGAAAGGAAATTATTTTTCTGTTGGTCTTGTGACCGTTCATGAAAGTATTAAAAAAGTTCCTGAGCTTATAACCGAAAAAAAAATTATAGAATCAATTAATAACTGTTTAATATTTGGGAAGAAAATATATGGAAAAAATTTCAGGATGGCTATTTGTTCGCTGAATCCCCATGCCGGTGAGGGTGGATATATAGGAGATGAAGAGAAAAAAATAGTAAATGCCTTAGAATTTTTTGAAAAGGAAAAAACTCTCAGTCGCACTATTTATGCTGCAGATACCCTTTTTTATAAAATGTATCAAAAAAATGAATTTAATCTTGCGCTATGTATGTATCATGATCAGGCTCTTATTCCTTTTAAAATGGTTAATTTTGATTCGGGGGTAAATATTACATGGGGAGGAGATTTTATAAGAACTTCTCCTGATCATGGAGTTGCTTTTGATATTGCAGGACAAAATAAGGCAAATCCTTCGAGTTTTATTCAGGCATTAAAACTTGCCCTGAAATTAGCGGGAGAAAGCTGACCTCGAAACATGTATTTGACAAAAATTAAAAAAAAAAATAGAATTGTCCGCATAACTTTAAAAGAAAATTATTTTGAACAGTAATTCTCAATGAAAAAAGAGAAAAATCTTTTTTTTAAGGGGGCTGTGACAACAACACTTTGCGAAAAAGCCAAGTGTGCGGGCCTTATCAATAAAGGATTTCGGGTAAATTGTGAATTGCTGCTGATTTTGAGGACTAATAATGAAATTTTTGTTTTCGGTTTTTATTATAGCATTCGGAATAATTTATTTTAATCTATTATCAGAAAAACCGGCTGAGTCTGAATATTTAAAACATAATTCCTTTTTTATTAAAAAACAGATGACAATTGATCGTGAAAATCTTTCAGGTGAGTTATTTGAATATTATAAAGTGAAAAATGATGGTAATGAAATAAAAAAAATTCTTGTAGATGCTGTATTTCATTCAGATTTTAACTCGTGGAAATTTTCAGAAACTAGAACTGTTCTTGCGACAGCCTATACTCCAGGCGAGGAATCCTGCGGCGTATGGGCAGATGGATATACTTACACAGATTTATTTGCCCAATATGGTCTTATAGCTGTTGACCCAACAAATGTTGCCCTTGGTTCTATTGTTTATGTGCAAAATTATGGGCTTGCCTTTGCTGCGGATATTGGCGGTCAAATTAAGGGGAATAGAATAGACTTATGTTTTCCTGATGTAGATATAGCACTTGAGTTTGGAGTTGAAAATTTAGATTTTGTAGAGCTTAATCAAGGAATTGGAGGAATTAAATAATGGATGACAGCAAAAAATTAAAAGCTTTTTTTGATATATTTTCTCAGAACGGACTTTCAAGATTATATTATAAGAATAAAGATTTTGAAATTAATCTTGAAAAAAAAGATACTATTTTAAAAGAAGTAAATTCAGAAGGTTTATTAAAGAAAAAAGAATTGGAAAAAATGGAGCCTGAAGAGAAAATAGTCCCTGAAAAACCTCATACAAATAAAAAATATAAAGAAATAAAAAGTCCAATACATGGTAATTTCTACAGGGCTTCCAGTCCTGAGGCAAAACCTTTTGTTGAGATAGGAGATGTTATTAAAGAGGGGCAGGTTGTATGTATCATCGAATCCATGAAGGTTATGAATGAAATTAAATCAAGTTTCAGCGGAAAAGTTTCTGATATACTACTTGATAATGCTTCGCCTGTTTTAAAGGATCAGGCTCTTATTTTAGTCGAGTAAAAGGAGAATTTATTATGTATGATATTGCTGTAATAGGTGGAGGCCCCGGTGGTTATACAGCTGCAATAAAAGCCGCAATACATGGAATGAACGTAATTCTTTTTGAAAAAGAACATATTGGAGGGACCTGTTTAAACAGGGGTTGCATTCCCACCAAGGCATTACTGGCATCGGCAGACCTTTTTTTAAAAATAAAAAAAGCATCTGATTTTGGTATTAATGTTGAAAAATTTTGTGCAGATTATAAAACTATGTTCAGTAAAAAAGATGAAATTGTTAATAAACTGAGAAAAGGAATACATTTTTTGATAAAAAAGAGAAAAATTAAATATATTCCTCAAAAGGCTTTTTTAAAACAAGGAAAAAAAATAATAACTGAAGGCGGAGAAGAATTTAAGGCGGAAAAAATAATCCTGGCAACTGGAAGTGTTCCCCAGGAGATGCCTTTTGCCTCAACTGACGGGGATAAAATAATTAACAGTGATCATGCTTTAAATCTTAATTACATACCAGAAAGTGCAGTTATAATTGGTGGAGGTGTTATTGGAATTGAATTTGCCTCTCTCTGGAGTTCTTTTGGGTGTAAAGTAACTATTGTAGAAATGGCCTCAGAGCTTATTCCTTTTGCAGATAAAGAGCTGGCGAAAAAATTAAAAACCTCACTTAAAAAGAAGAAAATCAAAATATTAACCAAAAAAAAAGTTTTAAACGTAAAAAAAGAAGATAATAAAGTTAATGTTCAGATTGAAGGTAATAAAACTATAAATGCAGAAAAACTGCTTATAGCTGCTGGAAGAATCCCCTCTTGTGACGGCGTTGATATTTGTCTGGAAAAAAATAAAAATTTCATTAAAGTAAATGACTGTTTTGAAACTTCAGCTGAGAATATATATGCTATAGGAGATTTAGTGAGCTGGAAACAGCTTGCCCATGTGGCATCTGCTCAAGCTTCTTTTCTTATTGACCATTTAAGAGGAAAGGAAGATAAAAAATTTCTTTATAAGCATATACCCAGTTGTGTTTATTCTCTGCCTGAGGTTTCATGGTGTGGTCTGACAGAGGAAGAAGCTGTAAAAGAAAATATAAATATTAAAAAAGGTTATTTTAAATTTTCTGCTCTGGGAAAAGCTCTGGCTGGACGTGAAGAAGAAGGGTTTGTTAAAATTATAGGAGACATAAATAATAATATACTTGGTGTGCATATGCTCGGTGCTAAAGTATCAGAGCTTATAGCAGAACCTGTAACTGCTATGGCCTCCGGGATGAAAATTAAGGAATGGGCAGAAATAGTTAAAGCTCATCCAACTATGTCGGAAGCGATTATGGAAGCTGTACATGATGTTAATGAAGAATGTGTTCATTCATTTTAAATGGCAACTTTATTAGCCTTAAAACAATTTTAAAAGAGCAATTCTAAGCTGGACCACTAAAAATTTTAGAATAAATTTATCAGAATTAAGTAAATAATTATGATTTTATTTAGAATTGCCTGAAGGGGAGAAAATATGAAAACACCATTTTATGAAAGTCATAAAAAGTATAATGGCAAATTTGTTAATTTTTACGGTTGGAAGCTTCCTGTACAGTATGAAGGAATTATTAAAGAACATCATAATGTAAGGGAAAGTGCGGGTGTTTTTGATGTGTCGCATATGGGAGAAATTACAATTAAGGGAAAACAGGCCCAGAAATGTACTGATTATTTAGTAACTAATTCTGTTTATAAAATGAAACAAAATGAGGCTTTGTACACCCCTATCTGTAAAGAAAATGGAACTTGTGTAGATGACTTGCTGGTATATAAATTTTCTGAAAATAATTTTTTGCTTGTTGTTAATGCAGCTAATGTAGAAAAAGATTTTAAACATATTAAAAAAATAAGCAAAATATTTGATGTAGAAGTTAGAAATGAAACAGAGAAATATGGTCAACTTGCAATACAGGGACCTAATGCCGCTTTTATAGTAAATAAGCTTTTAGAAGAGGATATATGTGTTGATAATATAGGTTTTTTTAAATTCATAAAAACAAACTTTGCAGGAGTAGAGGCAGTTGTTTCCAGAACTGGATATACAGGAGAAGATGGATTTGAAATTTATTTTACTCAACTAGATAAGGCTGATGAACTCTGGAAAAAAATTTTTGAAGCAGGAGCCCAATTTAACTTAAAACCGGCGGGACTTGGTGCAAGAGATACATTGCGCTTTGAAGCAGGGTTGATGTTATATGGCAATGAGCTCAATGAAGATACAACTCCGCTTGAGGCCAGACTTAAATGGACAGTTGACTTTGATAAAGAGTTTAATGGAAAAGAGGCACTTTTAAAGCAGAAGATCAAGGGGATAAAAAAGAGGTTATGCGCAGTAGAAATTCTTGATAAAGGCGGTTTGGCAAGAAAAGGGCATGAAATTTTCAAGGAAGGGAAAAAAATAGGGGAAGTTACGTCTGGAACAAAATCACCAACCTTGTCTAAAACACTTGCCCTTGCTTATGTGGACAAGGGATTTTCAAAACCTAAAAATTTTTTTGAAGTAAAAGTAAGAAAAAAAATGCTTAAAGCTAGAACACGTAAGTTTCCCTTTAAGAAAAAAACTAAGTTGACAAGCGTTTGTGATATATTGTAAAAATATTTAAAGGTGGTTATAATTTATTAACTTGCCGTGGGAGCGTTTTTTTTACGGCATATATTATCAGGAGGTGCAAATGGCAGGGTTATATTTTACTAAAACACATGAATGGGTTGAATTAAATGGAGATGTTGCTACTGTTGGTTTAAGTGACTATGCTCAAAATGAACTTGGTGATATTGTTTTTGTTGAAGTTCCTGAACCAGGGGATGAGTTCAGCAAAGGTGAAGAAATAGGCAGTATTGAATCAGTTAAAACAGTAACTGACTATTATGCTCCTTTAAGCGGTGAAATAACGGAAGTTAATGAAGAACTTGAAGATGCTCCTGAAACTATTAACGAGGACGCCTTTAAAGAAGGCTGGATTTATAAAATTAAAATAAAAGATTCTGAAGAAATAGAAGAGCTGATGGATGAATCTGATTATAAACTTTATATGGAGAAATTGCAGGAAGAGGAGGACTAATGACCTTTTTTCCTCATTCACAGGAAATCAGCCAGAAAATGCTTCATAAACTCCAGAAAAAAAATGTTGATTTTTTTTTCAAGGAGATTGCGAGGCAAAATTCAGATAAAAAAAATTCACTTCCGGCTCCTTTAACCGAAATGGAAGTATTTAACCTTCTGAAATCTAAAAGCAAAAAAAATTTATCAGATATTATTTCTCTAACAGGGGCTGGAATATATGATCACTATGTTCCGGCGGTGGTTGATGAAATTTCTTCAAGAGGTGAATTTTATACAGCCTACACACCTTATCAGGCCGAAGTGAGTCAGGGGACATTACAGACAATTTATGAGTTTCAGAGTTTTATTACTGAGCTTACTGGGCTGGAGGCTTCAAATGCTTCTATGTATGATGGGGCCTCTTCTCTGGCCGAGGCTTGTATTATGGCAGTTAATTCCAGGAAAAAAGCTGACCGTATTTATATTCCTGAAAATTTAAATCCTTATTATTATGAAGTTGTAAAAACTTATTTATCAAGCTGGGAAGTTAATCTCATAAAGATTCCTTTCAACAAAAACGGTACAGTTGATATTGAATATCTAAAAAATGAACCGCTTGAAATGGCTGCTGCTGTAGTTATTCAGAATCCGAATTTTTTTGGACAACTGGAAACAGAATTGGATTTAATAAGTAGCTTAAAAGAAGAAAAAAAATTTATTTTTATTGGATGTGTTAACCCTGTAAGTCAGTTTATTCTTAAAAATGCAAAACATTATTCTTTTGATATAATAACCGGCGAAGGTCAGATGCTTGGTAATTATCCAAATTTTGGTGGACCAGCACTTGGGTTTTTGGCTGCAGGAAAAAAATTTTTAAGAAAAATGCCCGGAAGAATTGTTGGATTAACCGAGGATAGTGAGGGAAACAGAACATTTTCTCTGACGCTTCAAACTAGAGAACAGCATATACGAAGAGAAAAGGCCACTTCAAATATATGTTCTAATCAAGCTCTCTGTGCTACCCGTGCAACTATATTTATGAGCCTTCTTGGCAGAGAGGGAATGCAAAATTTAGCCCTGATTAATATTGAAAAGGGGCAGGAATTATTGGGTATGTTTTTAAAAAAGGGATTTAAAAGGGTTTTTGAGGGACCATTTTTTAACGAGTTTGTACTTTATCATGAAAAGGCGGAAAAGCTTTATGAAACCCTTTTAAGTGAGAAAATAATTTTAGGAGTACCGCTCTGGAAATTTTTTAATAAATTTAATAACTGTCTCCTTATTTGTGCAACCGAAAAAATAAACGACGATAAGCTTAAAAAATTAAATTTTAAAATTGATAAGGAGTTAAAATGAAGCAAAAAAATAAATTAATTTTTGAAAAAAATAGCCCTGACTCATCTACCTATAGAATAAAAACAAATAATAATAATATAAGTAATATTCCCCAGAACTTAATAGACTTAAACAAGGATTTTCCTGAAGTAGCAGAAAACGAAGTTGTAAGACATTATTTTAATCTTTCAAAGAAAAATTTTTCTGTTGATGAAGGATTTTATCCCCTTGGCTCATGTACGATGAAATATAACCCAAAAATTAACGAAAGAGTTGCTCTTTTTGAGGAATTTATCAACTCCCACCCATTAACTCCTGAAAACTTTGTTCAGGGTAATCTAGAAATTATGTTTGAGCTTGGAGAATATTTAAAGGAAATTACCGGAATGGATGATGTTTCGCTTCAACCTGTGGCCGGGGCTTCCGGGGAGATGACCGGATTACATATTATAAGAAATTATCATAAAAAAAAGGGTAATAAGGCTAAAAATAAAATAATTATTCCGGATTCAGCCCACGGAACAAATCCTGCAAGCGTTACAATTGCGGGGTTTGAAGTTGTAGAGGTACCGTCGAATAAAAAAGGTGGAATTGATATTGAAAAACTTAAAGAGGTTGTTGATGATAATACAGCCGGGTTTATGGTAACCAATCCCAATACGCTCGGGCTTTATGATGAGAATATTGTTGAAATCTCAGAGATATTTCATGAAAAAGACGCTTTGTTATACTATGATGGGGCTAATCTTAATGCTGTTATGGGAAAGGTCAAACCAGGAGATATGGGGTTTGATATAGTGCATTTAAACCTTCATAAAACTTTTTCAACTCCTCACGGCGGAGGTGGACCCGGTAGCGGCCCGGTTACAGTAAAGGAAAGGTTGAAAAATTTTTTGCCTGTTCCTGTCCTTAAAAAAGGTGATAACAATAAATATGCTTTTTTTTATAATCTCGAGGATTCGATAGGGAAAGTACATGCTTTTTATGGTAATTTTAATGTTTATATAAAAGCATATACATATATCCGGATGCTGGGAGCCGAAGGACTTAAAAAAACGTCCGAAATGGCCGTACTTAATGCTAATTATATGCTCAACAGGTTAAAAGATTATTATTATTTGAAATTTGATAGAAGCTGTATGCATGAATTCGTTATATCAGCTAAAAAAATAAAAAAAGAAACTGGGGTAACTGCAATGGACATGGCAAAAAGATTGCTGGATTATGGTTACCATGCTCCAACCATGTATTTCCCGCTTATAGTTGAGGAAGCCTTAATGATTGAACCAACTGAAACTGAAACTTTAGAAACAATAGATGAATTTTGCGATGTGATGATTGAAATTTATCATGAGTGTTATAATAGTCCGGAAAAAGTAAAAAATGCCCCTCAAAATACTCCGGTGAAAAGAGTAAATGATGTGCTGGCGGCAAGAAAACCTAAAGTTAATTTTTATAAAGATTTCAGGCTCAAATGATTAATATATCTATTCCATGCTCTATAATGATAGGACCAGGTTTTGATACTTTTGCTCTGGCACTTGACCATTATGTGAATATTAAAATACTTGAAATAAATACTAAAGAAGAAGGAATTAAAATTTACTATACTAAAAAATTAAGCACTCATTTTATTTCAGAGCTTCAATTTAATGCAGATAGAGTTTATAAATTTATAAAAAAAAATAAAATGCTTTCTTCAAAGTGTATTGAAATTGAGTTTAAGTGTGAACTTGAAGGTCTTAGGTTTTTAAACTTAATGGAAGTATTTATGGTGGGAATTATAAAAGTTGTTGACCTTGCCTATAATTTGAATATGGACGAAGAAAAAATGTTAAAATTTTTTAAAAGAATAACCGATTCCATAGAATGTGCAGTTTCTTCGCTTATGGGTGATTTAGGGCTTGTGGACAGAGATAAAAAGAATTTTCTTACTTTGAAATGGCCTGAAAAATGGGGCGTGAGTATAATAAGAAAAAAATCTGACTGTTACCCTGTTGAAATTCATAAAAAGTTTTCTAAAGATTTTGTGTCTGATTCTGTTTCTAAATCAGGAATTTTTGTCAGTTCTGTATATACAGGTTCAAGTGAACTTTTATCAACTTGTTTTCAGGATAAGCTGAATTACACTAGTTGTTCTGGAATTATTCCATTTGCAGATAAAATTAATCTTATAGGAAAAGTTACCAGGGTAAGCGGAGTAGGTTTTTTAAAAAATGATTGTGGAGTAATTATAGTTGGAGAAACAAAAAAATTAAAAAATTGCGTGGAAAGAATTTGCAAACTTTATTTAAAAAATCAGATAAATTTTGATACTTATAATTTCAGGGCTGATTCAATCGGGTTAAATATATGGGAAGAATAGAGGTAAGGAAATATGGCGGCTCTTCACTTGCCGAAAATAGATTTCTGATAAGGATTGCGGAAACTATAAAAAAAAAAATAAATAATAATCCTGATTTAAAAATTATTGTAACAGTTTCGGCGCGGGGTAATTTAACAGACTCGCTTTTTGCCGGGGCGAAAATTTTTTATAAAAATTATGAGTCTTCAAGAGAGCTTGCCTTACTGGTGAGTACAGGAGAAATCCAGAGTGCTGCTTTTTTTGCAATGGCGTTAAAAAAAATAAAAATAAAGGCTGGTGTTTTACTTCCCTATAATATTTTTGAACTTGAAAATGATTATCTGGAAGGCAGAATAAAAAAGGTTAAAACAGAAAAAATCAGGCAGTTTTTAAAAGAATATAATGTCTGTGTGGTTCCTGGGTATCAGGGGATAAATAATTTTGATGAAGTTATGCTTATGGGAAGAGGAGGAACGGATACAACGGCCTTAGCGATTACTGCAGCAATGGGAATTAAGGAATGTGATATATACAGCGATATTGATGGTGTTTATACCGGTGACCCCAAAATTTTAAAAAATGCTTTAAAAATTGATAAGTTAAGTTATGAAGAAATGAAAGAGCTTGCTTTTAGTGGTGCCAGGGTACTGCATCACAGGGCTGTTGAAATAGCAAGAAAACATAATATTAAAGTTAATTGTTTATCCACTTTTAAAAAAACAGAGGCTACTGTTATCTGCAAAGAAGGTTCTATGGAAAATTATGAAATAACAGGTATTGTACATACACTGGATGAGGCGAGAGTAGAAATTACAGGTATAATAAATCCGGCTGAAGCAATGTATAAAGTTTTTGCGCTGCTTGATAATTTGAATGTTTCATTTGATATGCTTAATGAGGTTATAAAAGATGACAAATTTAATATTTCTTTTACTATGCCCCGCTCAAAAGTTTTAAGTGCTGTTTCTGCTTTGAATAAGCTGAAAGATGATATAGACTTTAAAGAAATAAATTATAATCTTGATATTGCAAAAATAACGGTGGTTGGAGAAAGACTAAGAAATAATACTCATGCTTCAGTAAAAATTATGAAAGTTGTTAAAAATTGTGAGGCCAAAATTTATATGATGAATTATTCTGATATAAAACTCAGTTTTGTCATTCCGGCCGAAAATTTTCGAAAGGTATTAGAGAATCTGCACAGTGAATTTTTTTAATATGAAAACAAAAAAAGTTAAACTCTGCCTTATTTGTCTTTTTTTAATTTATATTATTACATATTGTCAGTCAGAAGAAAATAAAGTAGTAATATATGGTGGAATAGTTGATTATCATACTGATAATGAAACTATATTTGTACGTGATGGGGCACATATATTTTATGATGAGTATGAAATTTTTGCTGATAATATTCAGTTTGACATTGAAAATGACAAGGTTTTTGCAGTTGGTAATGTAATATTCTGGCAGGGAACCGACCGTACAACAGGAGATTATCTTGAATATTCTCATAAAACAGGAGAAGGTTATATTGAAAATGGATTGCTTGTAAGAAATGAGAGCCTTATTTATGCAGAAAAAATTCATATATCGGTTCGTAAAATAGAGGCCGAGGATGTGGTATGGACTACCTGTGATCTTGATGAACCACATTATTATATGGAGGCAGAAAGAATTGAGGTTATTCCGGATAGGATTATCTATGCTTATAATATGAGGTATAGAATACTGGATCGCACTATGTTCAGCGGAAGTCAGTATAAAATTGATATAAGACCAGAAAGAGAAGATTTGGAACATAAATATGGATATTCAAGTTCCCGCGGGTTATGGTTGAAACTTACCTATAATTATTTGCTTAGAGAAAATTCAAAAGGAACAATTACCTATGATTATTCTGTAAAAGGTTCAAAAACATTATCAACTTCGCATGATTTTAATACGGGAAGTGATAAATCAGGAAAGTTAAACATTAATACAAATCATTTTCAAAGCGCGGATAGTAGTAGAAAAACCGATAATATTAGAATCAGAAAATCAGATAATTTTTCAAAGGGAAGCTATAGAATTAATACTGGTTTATTTTCTAAAAAATATGAGGGTTCGGATAATGTAATGGATTTGGATTATAATGCTTCTTTTTCCAGAAGAATGGATAATAATATATTTCGATTATCTGACATGAATTTATACTGGAATGAGAAAAAGAGAGTAGATGGTCCGGGGGAAATACGTTCATTTGATAAGGTGCCTGAAATCACATTTTCTTCACAGAGATTTGAAGTTTTTAATAAAAACCTAAGGTTAAATTACAACTTTCTTTTTGGTAAATACCATGAAGGTGGACCTGATCCAGTTGATGCAACAAAACGCGAAGGTAGAATAAGTTACTCTACTCAGAGTTATGATTTACCCTATATTGGTACGGTAAATCTTTCAGGCAGTGTAGACCATTCAAATGATAGTAAGGGGAATGATAAAAAAGAATATCAGACAGGATTAACCCTGAATAAAAACTTCGGCAGAAATACGCGTTTTTCAAACAGATGGGATAGAAGAGATGTTTTTGGCCAATCAGCCTTTGCTCATCAAACCCGCGATAAAAGCTCGCGCCTGAGAAGTAACTTTAATCATAATAAAAACAATTTCAGATTAACTCTTTTTTCATTTAATTATGATATGATTAATGATGTTTTTTTATCAAATGCATATAGTGATTTACGATATTCTGATAATAAAATTGAATATTATATGAAAGTTGATTATGATTTGAAAAAAACAACATTAAATAAGTTGTTCTCTTCTCCGGATTATGAGATAAATACCTTTTATAACAGATTAAGTTATAATTTTGATGATGATAACTATTTAAGACTTACATTCCCTTATGATTATCAACAGGAGGAATTCACTTCCATGTTTGCTCAGATGAATTTTGTAATGCCTGATCTGGAAGTTGCGGATTATTTTGTTGAACTTTCCAAAGTGGAATGGAATATTAACTGGCGGAAAGATTTTATAACAAATGAGACACGTGCGCTTAATCTTGAGGCCAGAATTGATTTACATTGCTGGGAAGCTTTGATAAAATGGGATAGAAACCGTCGTGAAGGATGGCTGGAGTTCTATGTGAAAGCTTTTTCAGACAGAAAGCACAAAATAAAATATGATAGTGACGAAGGAACAATAAAACCTGTATTTAACCGTATAGATACGGATTAAATATATATAAATACTCTGAGGAGAAAACTATGAAAAAGATTTTTTACTTATGTTTGATTATAGGATTTCTTTTGTATGGATGCGGTAGTGAATCCGAGTCTGAAGCTGAGAAAAAAACAGTTTATAAATGGGAATATGAAACTACAATAGAAAAAGATAATATAAATAATGCCCTTTTTTATAATGGAAAGTATTATTTTGGGTCAGAAAATGGACTTTATTTTTCTGATATAGATTTTGAGCTCCAAAAATTTGATAATGAGCTTCCAGGGAATATTAAAATAACAGATTTATTTTCTGATGGGAATCGGCTTCTTTTGGGAACAGAAAGAGGATATGCAGTTAAGAACGGCTCGTTTCAGTTAAGGTCAGTAGGAGGGGTTAATTGTATTATAAAAGGAAAAGAAAATTATTTTCTTGGCAGTGATTTAGGAATATACGAAACGCTGAGTAATTTTGAAGATGTTCGTTTATATGATGACACAAATTCTTTTTTTGCTGAATATATTGACAATAAAGATTTAACAGAAAGGGTGAAGAACGTTAATACGCTATGTGCGACCGATGAATATATTTTTGCGGGGACTGATGAAGGGTTAATTAAAATTGAAAAAGGTATGGAAGAGGCAGAATTTTTTTATGGTGATTATATTATGCCTACGTTATCGGATGAGTATATTGAATACAGCGGAAATACACCATTATCAGGTAATATTATTACAGATTTGCTTAAATTTGAAAATAAGCTTTTTATAGCGTCAAATGGCGGGTTAAATATTTATAACCTGGACTCAGACAGCTGGGAAAATTATACCGGTCCTCATATGAGAAGAGTAAAAGAAACAACAGGATGGGTTGAAGAAAGCACTGATGGAAATTCTGGCCTTTCAGGAAATTATATTACAGCATTAAGTATAAATCATGATGATACGATTCTTGTCGGAACTACAAGAGGTCTTGATATATTCTGTTATGAAAGAAGCGAAGTTGTAAATAATCTGCCTGTTGACTCAGTTACTTTTTTGCATTTTAACAATAAAACATTAATTGTCGGAACTGAGTTTGACGGGGTTAAAATTTTTAAATTAAGAGAAAGGGAAATATTATTATGAAAATAGCAATCGGAAGTGACCATGCGGGTTTTGAACTTAAAAAACATTTTCTCGAGAGTTTTGAGAACGTACAGTTTTTGGATGAGGGTTGTTTTTCTAAAGAAAGCGTAGATTACCCTGATTATGCAAAAAATGTTTCTGATAAAGTGAACAGTGGCGAAGCAGACTTGGGTTTTTTAATTTGTGGCACTGGAATTGGCATGTCTATAAGTGCAAATAAACATAAGAATATAAGGGCTGCCTGCTGTACAAATATTCTGATGGCCGAAATGACAAGAAGGCATAATAATGCTAATGTTTTAACAATAGGTTCAAGAATAATTGGAGTTGAGCTTGCAGAAAGAATTTTTAAGGTTTTTATCAAAACTGAATTTGAGGGCGGAAGACATAAAAAACGAATTTCAAAAATAGAATAAGGAGGAAAGATGCTTACAATAATTGATCATTCTCTTGTTAAACATAAACTTGCCTATTTACGGGATAAAACTACTTCTAATAAAGATTTCAGGGAGTTGATTTCAGAAATTGCCTTTCTGCTTGTTTATGAGGCTACCAGAAAACTTCCAACAATCAGTAAATCAATAGAAACTCCCCTTGTTGAAACTGAAGTTGAAATTATAAAAGGAAAAAAGCCTGTTGTTGTTCCAATTTTAAGGGCAGGACTTGGTATGGTTGATGGTATTATTAGAGTTATGCCAATAGCTAAAGTTGGGCATATTGGAATTTATAGAGATCCAGACACTTTTAAGCCAGTTGAGTATTTTTGTAAAATGCCTGACTGTCTTGATCAGAGACATTTATTTGTTGTTGACCCAATGCTTGCATCAGGGGTTTCGGCTTCATATGCCTGTAAAATGCTTAAAAAACGCGGGGCCAGAAATATAAAATTTATTTGTATATTATCCTGTCCAGAAGGATATGATTTTTTCAAAGAACAACACCCCGATATTGATGTTTACACTGCATGTATGGATGAAAAGCTGAACTCCAGAAAATATATTCTGCCAGGCCTTGGAGATGCAGGAGATAGAATTTTTGGGACAATATAGGAGACTTTATTATGAGACCGGATTGGAAAGATTATTTTATGCAGATTTCAGAACTAGTTTCAACTCGCTCAACATGTATCAGAAGAAAAGTCGGAGCAGTAATTGTAAAAAACAATCGTATTCTTACCACAGGATATAATGGAGTTCCAAGTAAACTTATGCACTGTGATGAAATAGGATGTTTAAGGGATAAAATGAGTATTCCTTCTGGACAGAGGCAGGAGCTTTGTCGTGGTCTTCATGCAGAGCAGAATGGAATAATTCAGGCTGCTGCCAATGGAATTATGATACAGGATAGTATTTTATTCTGTACACATCAGCCATGTATTACCTGCGCCAAAATGATTATTAATTCTGGAATTACTAAAGTTTATATAAAAAGGAGCTATCCAGATGAGTTGGCAGCCGAAATACTAAAGGAAGCTAATGTTCCGGTCGAGGTTATAAATATTGGAAACTGATATATTTTACTTTTTATTAAAAAGGGTTATTTTTGTATTTATTGTTCAAATCACCTTGTATTACTTACTTAAAAAACTAAGCATAAAGGATAGTCCTGATATACGTAAAATTCATAAAAAATCAAAACTAACGGCAGGTGGAATTTTATTTATAGTACCGTTTTTGATTCTTGGGGGCGGGATATATCTGTTTAATAATCTTTTTGTTTTTTCAGGTTTTATTATTGTTTTTATGACAGGTTTTATCGATGACATAAAAAAATTATCCCCCGGGCAGAAAATTCTGTTACAGATTGCTGCAGGTGTTTTAATGTTTTATGGGGGGGCTGGATTTAACTCCTTTATGGGGATGGAAAATCCCTTTATATTATTTATTATAACGGTTTTTTACTATGTTTCATTTATTAATATTATTAATTTAATTGACGGGGCAGACGGACTTGCAACAATAATATCAATAATAATTGTTTTTGGCCTAGCTTTAACAGGGTTAAGTACTTTGTTTAAGCTTGACATTCTTTTTGTGCTGCTTATTTCACTGGCTGTTTTTTTATTTTTTAATATAAAAAATTCTTTGATTTTCATGGGAGATACCGGAAGTAATTTTCTGGGATTTATATGCGGATTATTTTTAATTAATGCAGGTTACAGTGATTTTTTAATTAAAGATATAATACCTTTTTGTCTGCTGATTTTTATACCTTTTTTTGATACCTTAATGGCACTCATAAGACGTGTAAAAAACAAAAAATATGTTTTTTCTCCTGATAAAGGACATATTCACCATATATTAATCAGGAAATATGGTCTTAATAAAACTTTGATTATACTGGGTTCTGTGCAGATTTTTTCTGTATTAGCAGGGGTTTATATAAAGAGTAGAATAGGATGAAAAAAATTATTTTAATATATATTTTTTTTGATATATTAATATTTCTAACCGGGTTATTTACGGCAGGATTTTTGTACTCTGCCGGAAATATTGCTGTCGGAGATATAATTAAAATCACCTTTATAAGAATTATATTTCTGTTTATTTTTAAAATTTATTTTGTTTATCCAAAATATTTTAATTTAAAAGATGTTTCAAGTATTTTTTATTCTTTAACAACATCTTCCATTTTATTATATTTTAGTAATTTTTCTAACTATGATAGTAAATATATAATTATAGATACTTTAATTATTTTTATTTTTTTATCAGGATTTCGTATCTGGACAAAGAATTGGTTTAGGGGAAAAAAGGGTTTTATCAGAAAAAAGATTATAATTTATGGAGCCGGAGACGCGGGTGATTCTATTGCTACAGAAATTGATAAACATCCTGAATATGGATATGAAATTACAGGATTTCTTGATGATGATAAAAGGAAAAAAGGTAAGTATCTCCACAATAAAAAGATTCTCGGCGGAAGAAAAAAAATTAAAAAATTAAAAAACAGGGTAGATGAAATTATAGTTGCGCTTCCTTCGGCCGACTCAAGTGAGATTACCAGAATTTCGGCAGAGATTTTTAAAAATAATATAAAGTTCCGGGTACTTCCATCTGAGGCAGAGTTGATTGACGGTTCGGTAAGTTTAAAAAATGCAAGAGATTTTGATTTAAATGATATTCTCCGAAAAAGTCCGCATAAAAGAAATTTAATAGGCTTGAAAAAATTAATAAAAAATAAAACAATCTTAATTACCGGAGCAGGGGGGTCGATTGGTTATGAGCTACTTCGCCAGTGCGTAGAGTTTGAACCAGAAAATATTATAGCATGCGGTCACGGAGAAAACAGTATTTTTCAGATTGAGAAAAATTTACTACCTGTATTTTCAAATATAAAATTATGCATTGCCGATATTCAGGATAAAAACCGTATAAAACAACTTATAAAAAAATATAAGGTTAATATAGTGTTTCATACAGCGGCTCACAAACACGTTAATCTTACCGAATTAAATCCCTGCGAGGCCGTTAAAAACAATATATGTGGGAGTTTAAATATTTTTGATGAGGCAGGCAAAAATAATGTGGAAAAAGTTATATTTATTTCGACAGATAAGGCGGTTTTGCCCCAGAGTATAATGGGAAAAACTAAAAGAGTATGCGAAAAAGCCCTTCCGTTTTATAGAAAAAAGTATAAAAACACAGTATATGCGGCTGTTCGTTTTGGCAATGTAATAGGGTCGAGAGGTTCAGTTATACCATTATGGATAGAACAGATAAGGCGTGGTGGTCCGCTGACAGTAACTCACCCTGAGGTAAAAAGATATTTTATGTCAATTGGCGAGGCTGTTCAACTCACTCTAGAAGCTGCATTTATGGCTTCAGAAACTAAAATATATATACTCGATATGGGAAGATCGTTTAAAATACTTGATATTGCTGAAAAATTAATTAAATTATATGGGAAAAATCAAAAAATTAAAATTCACTATACAGGGTTAAAAAAAGGCGAAAAAATGGAGGAAGACCTGGTATACAAAAATGAGGAAAAAATAAAGACAAAAAATAATAAAATTTTTGCAGTTCCAGTTTCAACTGATAACAATTATATAAGTAAAACAAAAGAGCTGTGTTTTCTTGCAGATAAAGGCGAAGAGGATAAAGTTCATCTTCTAATTTCGGAGCTTATATGATTTATACTCCTTTTATCTATATATTTATTTTTTTAACTGGTTTTTTTTTCATAAGCAGATTTTTAGGGAAAGTCCATATTTTGCTACTTCCTTTCTTTTTTGCTTCAACTAGTATTATATATTTATATTACAGTTATCAGGATTTTTTTATTCCAGTTTTATTAGGAGCAATATTTTTTTATTTTCTTGGAATACTTGTGGACAGGTATAAACTTGAATTTTTTATTGAGTTTCTTTTTCAGATTTTAATTATTGCAAGTGTGGTTTTTCTTGGCTTGAAAATATATTTTATCAGGAGTTTTGGAGAAGGTTTTTATTATTTTGGTGAGTTAAGTGCTATTTTTTTCACTTTTTTCTGGTTTTTCATTAATATAAACGCTTTAAGAATAATTTCAAAAAAGGGTGATTTTTTCTGTGGTATAGGATTGTGTATAACTTTAACTCTTACCGCCTTAACAAGTGCTCAGAGCGGAGCTGTTGAGATTTTATTACTGGCCTATACAACTATAATGATGTATTTATGGGTTTTTATATATGTTATTTTTTTTAGAAAAAAAGCTTACAATCATTCTGTTTTTTATCTTATGAGTTTTTTGACAGTTTCGCTTTCGATAATAGGAACGGCTAAAAGTGTGCTTGTGCTAAGTGTTCTTGTTCCTGCCTTTATATTAGGAATTCCTTTATTATTTATGCTTATAATGACTTTTATTTCTTTTCTTAGATTTTTAAAAGGGCATTCGGGAAAAATATTCTGGAAATTTTCCTATAAAAGGATGGTTTTATTTCTTTTTTTAACTGCCTTTTATTTAAATATAATAGTTCTACTGCTTTTTTCAAGAGAGCCATTCGGATTTAAATGGCTTATTATAATTGGAATATTAAGTTTTTTCATACTTTATTACGCAGCCTGCACGCTGTTTTTAACTAAAGAAAATACTAAAAGTAATTCTAATATTTTTGGAGTAGATATAAAACCAATAACAAATAGAGACCTTATAAGAAAAACAGATATTATTTTTAATCAGCAAAACCCTGCTTTTATAGTGACTCTTAACGCTTTAATGCTTTATGAGGCATATCTTGATGAATTTTATAAGATGATTTTAAATTCCGCAGATATTCAGATTGTTGACGGGGTAGGAGCTCTATGGGCACTTGATTTCCTTGGTAGTTCAAAAGTTGATAAGTTCTCTGGAATAGATTATATGAGTCTGCTGTTGAAAATGGCCTCAAAACGTAATAAAAAAATATATCTTCTGGGGACAAAAGAAAATATTCTTTTAAAGGCTGTTAATAATATAAAAAATGATTATGGTAAAAAAATCATAGCAGGTTATCATAATGGTTTTTTTACCTCAGAGGAAGAGGAGCATATTATTAAAGATATTAAAGAGAGCGGCGCAGATATTCTTTTTGTGGGAATGGGTATTCCTAAACAGGAAAAGTGGATTTTTTATAATCTGCATAAACTTCATGGAGTTAAAATTGCCATAGGGATAGGAGGCGCAATTGATGTTTATGCCGGACAGCTGAAAAGAGCTCCGTTGTGGGTTCAAAAATCAGGTATGGAATGGTTTTACCGGTTTACAAATGAGCCTTTCAGGTTAAGTAGAATATTGAAGCTTCCTGCCTTTGTAATAAATGTTTTAAAAGAAAGAATTAAATAATTTGAGTTTAGCAAAAAATAGAAATTTTAACCTGTAGACAATTATAAAACAGTAAAGTTGACTAAAGTCAACAGTAAACGACTAATGGTCGTGTAAAGTCGATTATCATCGACAGTAAAGTCA
>JBNJGP010000001.1:0-78273 GCA_051747805.1 Candidatus Muiribacteriota bacterium | reverse complement strand
GTTTACATACTGAAGTACTGTCATTATTTTTTAACATACGCTCTTAGATTTTTTTGTGATTTTGTTTCGTAATAAATTTTAACCTCTTGCTCTAATCTGCTTCTATCGGCTCTTCTCGGCTTTTGTCTGCTCTTGTCGGCCTCTCACTTCTCACCTCTTACTTCTCACGGCTCTTCTCGGCCTCTCACTTTACTGAGAATTACGGCGGTGAGTAGTTCAAAATTGATAAAAAATTGAAATTAAGAGTTATTTTTATTATCATAATATCAGTCGGGTTCAAAATAATTTTTTTATATGGATTCTGGTTAAATTCGGATAGTGAGGTTTTAAAATGAAATTTCTTGTTATTGGACGGGGCGGAAGAGAGCATGCTATTGTATGGAAGCTGTCTCAGTCTCCTCAGGTAGAAAAAATATATTGTGCAACAGGAAATGCGGGTATATCAAAAATAGCTGAATGTATTGATATTAAGGCGGAAGAAATTGATGAACTCCTTAAATTTGCCTTGAAAAATAAAATTGATTACACAATAGTTGGTCCGGAAATATCTTTGACTGAAGGTATTGTAGATAAATTTGAGGCTGAAGGACTAAAAATATTTGGTCCCTCCAGAAAAACTTCCAGACTGGAAGGTTCTAAAGCATTTGCTAAAAAAATAATGGAAAAATATAATATACCAACAGCTAAATTCGGGACTTTTGATTCTCAGGATAAAGCTTTTGAATATATTGAAGAGGTTGGCGCACCGTTAGCTATTAAAACTGATGGATTATCTGCAGGTAAGGGCTTTATTATTGCAAAAGATGAGATTACTGCTAAGCTGGCCGTGAATGTTATGATGCAGGATAAAGTTTTTGGAGATGCCGGAAAACATATTGTGATTGAACAGCTGTTAACTGGAGATGAAATAACAATTACTTTTTTTACTGATTCAAAAAAACATTATGGTTTATGTTCTGCCCAGGATTATAAAAGGGCCTATGATATGAACAGAGGACCAAATACACATGGAATGGGGGCTATTTCGCCTGCTCCTGTGTGGAATAATAAAGTAGAAAAAGAAGTTGAAAATAAAGTTATTAAACCTTTTTTAAAAGCTTTAAAAAAAGAAAAATTGAACATGAAGGGCGTAGTTTATATGACCCTTATTCTGACTGATGAGGGTCCTAAAGTTGTTGAATTAAATGTAAGGTTTGGAGACCCCGAAGCTCAGGTAGTTCTGCCTAGAATGAAAACCGATCTTGCAGAGGTTGTTTCAAAAATTCTTGAAAAAAAAGGTGATGAATTAAAAATTGAATGGGGAGATAAGGCTATATGCTCTCAAATAGTTTCTGGAGGGTATCCTTTAAAATATATAACTGGCAGATTAATTACAGGGATTGAAAAAATAAAAACTTCCTCAAAAGCTGTCTTATTTCATTCCGGAACTGCATTACAGAATGAAAGGTATTATACAAATGGAGGCAGAGTGCTTTGTCTGACTATTTTGAATAATGATGTACAAAAAGCAAGAAAGAAGCTTTATGAAAATATTTCAAAAGTCTTTTTTAGAGAAATGCATTATAGAAACGATATTGGTTTAGATATAGAACCCGTTAAAGGGGGTGAAGTTTAATGGGAAAAGCAAGAATTAAGATGAAGTTCTGTGAATCTCTTGATAGATTTGTTCAGATAAGAGAATTTACAGAAGATGAAACAAATAAGATTTTTAAAAACATAAATATAACTGATAAAAAGTCTTATAAAAGATTAATAATTAGTACAGCCATAGTAAATTATCTTGAAGAGATAGCTCCTCTTGTTTTTGGAAATAATAATTACAGCCTTTTTGGCGAGATAACCGAGCAGGAACTATACAACCTGTGTATTCAGGTTAACCCTTCCCTTGATATAAAAAACGTTACTATTACAATGGAAAGGGAGGAAAATGCAGGAATTAAGGCAATTGATGGCGAAAAAGAAAAAGAGGAAGATGATAGAGATATAACCGAAAGAATGATTAATATGGAAAAGTATATCCGCAAAAGACTTGTGGGTCAGGAAGAACCGGTTAAAGGTGTATGTCAGGCTATTAGAAAAGCTCATGTGGGACTTAGAAATCCCGAAAAACCAATTGGTTCTTTCATGTTTGCAGGTCCAACCGGAGTTGGTAAAACAGAGCTGGCAAAAGCCCTGGCAGAATTTCTTTATGGCGATGAGAAAGAGCTTATAAGAATTGATTGTTCAGAGTATTCAATGAGTCATGAATATGCAAAATTAATTGGAGCACCTCCAGGTTATATTGGACATAAAGAGGGAGGTTTTTTAACTGAGGCTGTTAAAAATAAGCCTAAATCTGTTGTGTTATTTGACGAACTTGAAAAGGCGCATAGGAAAATGCATAATGTTTTACTTCAAATACTTGATGATGGAGTTTTAACTGATAATCATGGAGAAAAAATCCTTTTTAAAGATGTTGTTGTAATAATGACAACAAATGTAGGTGTCGAGGAGTTTAAAGAGCTCGAAAAAATGATTGGTTTTGGCTCTGAAAGTGTTATTAAAGATCATAACGTTCGTGCCAGAGAAACTGCCAAAGCGCTTGAAAAAAGTTTTCCACCTGAATTTTTAAACAGAATTGATGAAATTGTTACTTTTAAAGTTCTTACAAAAGAAGATAATATGCAGATTTTTGATATTCTTATAAAAGAAATTCATACACGTTTGAGTAATCTTGAAATGACTCTGGATATACCTCAGGATGTTAAAGAATTTATTGTCGATAAGGGAACAAACCTTAAATATGGTGCAAGACCTTTAAAAAGAGCTATAAAAAACCTTGTTGAAAATCCCCTCTCGGAAGGAATTCTTAAAGAGGAATTAAAAAAAGGTGATCATATAATTGGCGAAGTTGATTATGAAGGTGACACAGTTCTTTTCAAGGTTGGAAAACCTGATGATAAAAAAGGGAAAAAAAAGACCGGCAACAAAAAAAAGTCTCCTAAAAAGACAAAAACTAAAAAAACACCAGATAAAGGGAAAGGGGGGAAACCCTCAAGTAGAAAAAATACTTCAAAAAAAGATAAAGGAAAGAAAAAAAAGTGACTACAAAAAAAAAGAAAATAATTGAGAAAAATGAGTTTGATAGAATACTTAAAAGACTAGCCATACAGATTGTTGAAAAAAATATAAAAGATATAAAGGATATTGCAATAGTTGGTATAAGAAAAAGAGGGGTTCCACTTGCAAAAAGAATTGCAAGTTTTATAAAAAAACTTGAAGGATTTGAAATTCCTATTGGGGAGCTTGATATAAGTTTATACCGTGATGATCAGACGGTTATTGCTTATGAACCATTAGTTTATGGTCAGGAAATAAATTTTTCTTTTGAGAATAAAATCCTTATTATTGTAGATGATGTTTTACAGACTGGAAAAACTGCACGTGCGGCAATGGAAGCTGTGCTTGATAAGGGTAAACCAGAAGCAATAAGACTTTGTGTCTTTGTTGATACAAGAAGCAGAACTCTTCCGGTGAGCGCAGATTTTACCGGTATAAGACTTTCTGTTTCAAAAAATGAGTATATAAAGCTTAGTGTAAAGGAAACAGATGGTGCGGATTCAATAGAGATTATTAAAAAAGAGGTTGAATAATGGCAGAATTTCTACATTTAATACAGGAACTTGGCGATCAGTCATGGATTAAAAGAAAACAGGCCTCAGAGCAGTTAAAAGAACAGGCTGCACACAATCCCGAAATTATGGATGAGCTTGAAAAAATGCTTGAATCTGATAATGATGATGTTGTTTTCTGGACAATTCAGACAATTGGTGCAATTGGGGGGCAAAAACCTTTAGAGCTTTTAAAAAATATTGGAAGTAAGTCTAAAGGTTATCGTGCGCAGGTGGCTCTTGCCCTGTCGCAGAACCCTGAAGAGGAATCAATTGACATACTTCTTGACTATATGGGAGATAATTCCTGGAATGTTTGCAATAATGCCATGAATAGTATTGTAAATAAAGGTGATCCGGCAATAGAAAAAATAATAGATTGTTTGAAAAATGCCAGTTATAACAATGCATACTGGTTAACAAAAGCCCTTTCTAAGATGGGTGAAAAAGGAATTGCGGTTTTAGAGCATTTTCTTAAATTTAATAATAAAGATGTTAGCCTTTTAGTAACGGAAGCACTTGGTGAAAGCACCCATGAGAAGGCTGTTGATGTTTTACTTAAATGTCTTGTTGATGAGTCACATAATGTGCGTGAAAACGCTGTAGATGCCTTAATAAAAGTTGGTCCGGATGTTATCAGACCTATGCTCTTATTTTTAGATAATGCGCCCATGCATGTAAAAGATGAAGTAGAAAAAGTTATTGAGAATTTAGATGGACGTAAAATTACAGTTTTGGCTGATCTCCTTGAATCAGATAATAGAAATCTTAAAATGCTTGCGGCAGAGTTTTTAGGTAAAACACATTCTAAATATGCAATAGAACCCCTTATGAAAGTGTTAACTGACAAATTATGGCTTGTTAGGAAAAGTGCGGCGAAAGGCCTTACAATGATTGGGGAACCTACAATACCTCATCTTGTAAGAAATCTTGAAACAGATGATGAGAACACTAAGTACTGGATTGCAACAGTTCTTGGTAAAATTGGGGAGCCGGCTCTCCCTGAGTTGATTCGAATGTTGAGAGAAGGCTCAAAAGATTTGAGAATGTATGCTGTTATGGCGTTAGGTGAGTTCAGGGACGAAAAGGCAATGTTTCCTTTGATAAATGCACTTGCCGATGAGGCCTGGCCGGTTAGAAACAGTGCGGCAAATGCTTTGAAAAATTTTGGTAGTATGGCCCTTGTACCTGTTTTAAAATCAATTTTATCGCAAAATGACGATATAAGATACTGGTCAAGGAAAGTGTTTGAAGAAATAGCCCCTAAAGACATACCGTTTCTTGTTGAACTTATAACATTCAGCAATGATGGGGAACTTAGACATTTAGTTGCTTATGGTCTTGGAATTATACAATCTGAAGAATCAATTGATGCACTAATTAATGCCTTGCTTAATGATAATAATAACTGGGTTAGAAAATATGCGGCAACAGCACTTGGCAAAATAAATACAGAAAAATGCGTAGAACCACTAGTTGACATGCTTAATGATCCGGATGAAGAGCTGGCCTACTGGGTAGCAAAGGTTCTGGGTCAGATGGGCGAAAACGCTATTGAAAAATTAAAAGAAGGTCTTGATCATCCCGAAGAAAAAGTCCGTTTCTTTTCGATTATTGCCCTTGGCAGCATTGGGGATGAAAAATCAATAGAAATACTTATTAAAATTTTATCTGAAGAAGATGAAAGTGCTCAGCGAGCAATTAAAGCGCTATCAGAAAGCAATAAATCTATTCCATATCTTATTGAGGCTCTTGGTAATCCAAACCTGAATATAAGAAGCAATGCTTCAAAAGCCTTGATAAAAATCGGGGAACCGGCGCTTGAACCTTTAATGGAAGTTGTTGACTCTGATAATAAGGAAATTCATTACTGGGCTTCTAAATCTTTAAGAGAAATACAGAAAAATAAACAGGAAAAAGTTTAATTTTTATTTCTTTTAATCTTATGATTTATTAGTTCTTCTTTTATTTTAGCCATTATTTCTTCGGTATTGTTATATTCTATCAAAGTTTCATTAAATTTAATTTTGCCATTATCAAGGAATTGTATTATCATAAATTATCCTCCTAAGAAAAATTTAAGACTTAAAATTTTTATCGGTTAAAAAAAGGTTAAAAATGAATTTAAAAGAAATAGAAAAAAAAATTTTTTCTTCTGACAGCAGAGAAGTTTATTCTGCAATTAATTATATTGAGGCATTTCCGTTAAAATTTAACTATAATAATTTGCTTATTGAAAAACTTAAAAAAGAAAAAAATATTTTTGTAATAATAAAAATTCTTGAAATTGCCAGAAAAATTCTTAATGAAGAATTATTCATGAGCTGTTTTAATATATTGAAAAATAATCAGGACGAATATGTAAAGGCAACCCTTGTAAAAACTCTTTCATTTTCAAAAAGCAAAAAATATAATCAATTTATTCTTGCAAATTTAAAAAGCGACGATCCTCGTGTAAGGGCTAATTCTGTTGATGCCGTAGAGAATTTAAAATTAATCCAGAATATTTCATGCTTAATTGAGCTTTTAAAGGATGAGGATCCAAGAGTTCGTATAAATGCTGCACGGGCAATATATATATTTGGCGATAATCGCATGCTTAAAATATTTAAAAAACTTTTAACTGTTAATGATACCTATATTCAAGAAAGTGTACTTCATACATTAGATATTTTAAACACAAAAGAAACTTTTTCCTTAATGAAGAATTTTTTTGATAAAACAAACAATGAACGTTTAATATTAAGATTACTGGATATTTTTTCAAAAACAGCAGATGATTCTATATTACCTCTTATTCGAAAACATACGGCAAACTTCAATAAAAAAATTGCAGAAAGTGCGGAGTTCTGCCTAGAATCAATTTTAAAAAATAAAAATAAGTTTAAAATATGTTCAGACTGCAGAAATAAAAATCCACGTGAAAGTTCATTTTGCGGCGGTTGCGGAAAAAAATTTGACTAAAAAAGAAAAATATTGTAAATAAAGGTAGAGTTTTAAAGGTGAAAATTAAAAAAGGAGTTTTTTATGAAAATATTAGTTTTAAACTGTGGTTCATCTTCGGTTAAATATCAGCTTAGAAATGGTGATGAAGTTATTGCAAAGGGAATTGTTGAAAGAATAGGTTTTGATGATGCTTATTTTAAATATAAAACAAAAGATAAAAATATAAAAGATATACTTCCGGTAAAGGACCATACGAAAGCCATTAATACTATTTTGAATGTTTTTACCGATGAAAGTAAAGGTTGTATTAACTGTCTGAGTGAAATTAAGGCAGTGGGTCATCGCCTGGTTCATGGGGGTGAAAAATTTGCCTCCTCAGTTTTTATTACAGATGAAGTTCTTGAAGTAATGAAAGACTGCAGCAGTCTTGCACCGCTACATAATCCACATAATATCAAAGGAGTTGAAGCCTGTAAAAAACTTATGAAAGACGTTCCTCAGGCTGGCGTTTTTGATACAGCTTTTCATCAGTCGATGCCAGAACATGTTTATCTTTATGGATTACCGTACGAACTTTATGAAAAATATAAAATTAGAAGATATGGATTTCATGGAACATCTCATAAATTTGTTTCCCAGCAGGCGGCAGATATATTGAAAAAAGATATTAAAGATTTAAAGATTATTACATGCCATCTTGGTAATGGTAGCTCAGTGGCAGCTGTATCAGGTGGACGGTCTGTTGAAACTTCAATGGGATTTACGCCACTTGAGGGACTGATTATGGGAACACGTTGCGGAGATATGGATCCCGCCATAGTAACGTATTTACAGCAATATTGTAATATGAATGTAGAAGAAGTAAATAAAATAATGAATAAAAAAAGTGGAGTTGCTGGAATCTCAGGAAAATCCAATGATATGCGCGAAATAGAAGAAGGATACTTAAATGGAGAAGATGAATGTATTTTAAGTTATAAAATGATGGCACATAGGTTAAAAAAATATATAGGTGCTTATGCTGCGGTTATGAATGGTGTTGATTGTATAGTGTTTACAGGCGGAGTCGGAGAAAATGATTTTATTTTGAGAGAAAATACTCTAAAAAATATGGATTATCTTGGTGTTGATTTTTCTAAAGAAAAAAACGATGAAACAATAAGAGGAAAATCGGGATCTATTACTAAAAATAATTCAAAAACTGAAGTTCTTATTGTGCCTACAGATGAAGAGTTTGTTATTGCAAAAGAATCGGAAGAAATAGTTAAAAAAGTAATTTTAAATTAAAAACTTGACAGTATAAGAAATGAATGTATATACTGTTAAAACTATTATAAAGCAATTTTTTAACTTAAAGTTAAAATGTTGAGTTTAGCAAAAAATAGAAATTTTAACCTGTAGACAATTATAAAACAGTAAAGTTGGCTTAAACCAACAGTAAACGACCGAAGGTCGAGTAAAGTCAGCAAAAGCTGACAGTTAAAAGATTAAAACAAAAACACTGTAAATTTTAATTTACTTTACTGTTATCGTTAGATAACTTTACTATCACCTTTAGGTGATTTTACTAAGCTGAAAGCTTTTTACTTTTATGTCGGCCTGACCACAAAAGCCTTTTAAAAAAATTTGCTAAACTCAAATTAAAAAAATAAACAATAGGAGTAAATGTATTATGTTTAAGAAAGTTGATAATAACTTAAATTTTGCCGTTTCAGAAGAAAAAATAATTGAATTCTGGAAAAAAAATAAAGTTTTTGAAAAAACTCAGGAAAAAAACTCAAAAGACAATCCATTTGTGTTTTATGAAGGCCCTCCAACTGCCAACGGAAAACCACATCCCGGGCACGTACTTGGCAGAGCAATTAAGGATGTTTTTAATAGATATAAAACTATGAAAGGTTTTTTTGTTCCCAGAAAAGCTGGCTGGGATACCCATGGTCTTCCTGTTGAAATCGAGGTAGAAAAAAATCTTGGCCTTGACGGCAAACAGGCTATTGAGGAGTATGGAGTTGAAAAATTCATAAAACATTGTAAAAGTAGTGTTTTTAAATATCAGGAAGAATGGGAAAGAATGACGGACAGACTTGGATACTGGATAAATATGGATGACCCATATGTAACTATGCATAACTCTTATATAGAAAGTATATGGTGGGCTTTAAAACAGATTTTTGAAAAAGATATGCTCTATTTTGGTCATAAAATTCTTCCCTACTGTCCCAGATGTGGCACGGCCGTATCTTCCCACGAGGTGGCACAGGGATATAAACAGACAAAAGATCCATCTGTTTTTATAAAATTTAAACTTGCCGATGAAGATGCTTATTTTCTTGTATGGACAACCACTCCCTGGACTCTTATCTCTAATGTTGCTCTGGCCATTAACAGAAGTGAAAAATATGTCCGAATACAAACAGAAAAAGGCGAACTTATTCTTGCTAAAAAAAGGCTGGAGGTAATTGAAGAAGATTATAAAATTATTCAGGAATTTGATGGAAAAGCTATAGTAGGCAAAAAATACCAGCAGCTTTTTGAATATTGTGAGCTTCAGGAAGGAAAAAAAGGCTTTGAGGTAGTTCATGCTGATTTTGTAAGTATGGAAGATGGAACTGGTATTGTTCATATTGCACCAGCATTTGGTGAAGATGATAATAAAATTGGAGTTGAAAACAATCTTGGTTTTTTTCAGCCAGTTTCTCTTGAAGGAAAGTTTGAAGAAAATATTATTGATTTTAAAGGAATGTTTGTTAAAGACGCGGACCCTGAAATCCTGTATGTGCTAAAAAAAAGAAATCAACTATATAAATCAAGGAAAGTGGAGCATACATACCCGTTCTGCTGGCGATGCGATTCCCCACTGCTTTATTTTGCAAGAGAATCCTGGTTTATAAAAACCTCGGAAATAAGAGACAGACTTTTAAAAAATAACGATCAGATAAACTGGATACCTGATTATATTCAAAAAGGAAGATTTGGAAACTTCCTCGAAAATGTCATTGACTGGGCAATTTCCCGCGAAAGATACTGGGGAACACCTCTGAATATATGGATTTGTGAAAATAATAAATGCGGGCATAAAGTTTCAGTTGGAAGTATTGAAGAGCTGAAGTCTAAAGCCATTAACTGCCCTGATGATATTGAACTTCATAAACCTTATGTTGATGATGTATATTTAAAATGCCCACAATGTAACTCAAAGATGAAAAGAGTTTCTGAGGTAATTGACTGCTGGTTTGATTCTGGTTGTATGCACACTGCACAGCTTCATTATCCTTTTGAAAACAAAGAAGAGTTCGAAAAATCAATGCCGGCTGAATTTATAAGTGAAGGAATTGATCAGACACGCGGCTGGTTTTATTCACTTCTTGCGACCTCTACCCTGCTTTATGATAAACCCGCCTATAAAAACTGTCTGGTAACTGCACATGTTCTTGGTAAAGATGGTTATAAAATGTCAAAATCAAAAGGAAACACAGTTGATACCTGGGATATTTTTAACAAGCAGGGAGCTGACGCTATAAGATGGTATTTTTATTCCTGTTCTCCTGCCTGGACCCCGAAAGCTTTTTATCCTGAGGCTGTTACAGAAACTATTCAGAAGTTTCTGGGTACTTTAAAAAACACCTACTCATTTTTTGTTTTATATGCAAATATCGATGGTTACAACCCGAATAAATTTAAAACCGGCAGAGAACTTCCCCTGCTTGATAAGTGGATTCTTTCCTATTATAACAGAGTGGCTGTTGAAGTTAATGAATATATGGAAAAATATGATGTTACAAAGGCAACACGCGCAATACAGGAGTTTGTGGACAATCTTTCAAACTGGTATCTAAGACGCTCGAGACGAAGATTCTGGGCTTCTGAATTCAATGAAGATAAAATTTCTGCCTATAATACCCTTTATACTGTTTTAACCGAGCTCTCCAAATTATGTGCTCCTTTTGTTCCTTTTATATCTGAAGATATTTATCAGAACCTTGTAGTGGAAATAGACGAAAACGCTCCTTTAAGCGTTCATATGGATGATTATCCTGAAGGAAACAGAGAGCTTATTGATTCAGAGCTTGAGGAGTTAATGGAAAATACTATTAAAATTGTTTCAATGGGCAGAGCCGCAAGAAACGATAGTAAAATAAAAAACAGACAGCCTCTTTCGGAGCTTACTGTAGGTGGTTTAAACAAGTCGGTAGAACAAAACCTTCATAAAACTCTTTATCTTATACAGGAAGAATTAAATATTAAAGATGTAAATTTTGCTGAAGATAATTCCAGATTTGTTAATTTTGAATTAAAACCTAACTTTAAAACTCTTGGTCCAAAATATGGGAAACTTGTCAATAAAATAAAAGAGTATCTTGCCAATATGAACGAAGAAATTAAAAATTCCATTGCTAAAAAACTGCTTCAAAACGAGGAGCAGGTTATAATTAATATTGAATCTTCAGAAGTCAGTCTGTCCCATGAGGATGTTAATATTCTAAGTCACGGGAAAAAAGATTTTTCTGTTATTACTGAAAGCGGGGTTTTTGTGGCCTTAAATACCCACATAACTCCCGAGCTTCTTGAGGAAGGTTTTGTAAGAGAGCTTGTTAATAAAGTTCAGAATATGAGAAAGTCAAATGAATTTAACGTAATGGATAGAATTCTCTTATTTGTTGACTCAGACAGTGAGTTAGAAAAGGCTGTTGAAAACTTTGAAGATTATCTGAAATCCGAAACTTTATGTAATAAAATTATTTTTGAAAAAGATGATTCTTTAGATTATATGGAATGGAATATTAATGGTAAAAATGTAAAACTTGCTCTTAAGGTAAATTAAACGCTGAGGTAAAAATATTGTTTCCTTAATAAATTATGGGTGCCCTAAAGGGGCGCCCTACATAGAATTTGTTATTTTATTATACTTAGGAAATGAGACGGATTTGAAAGATCTTCGATAATATAATCTGCCTCATATTCTTTAAAAACATCTTCTGAGGTTTTACCTGTTAAAACTCCAATTGTTCTAGCGCCAATATATTTGCCACAGATAATATCAAATTTTGTATCTCCAACTACAACAATATCTTCTCCCTTAAAATCGTCATTATATAAATGTTTAAGTCTTCTAAGGGCAAAATCAGCCAGAGTATTCCTGTCATGAGAGCTGTTTCCAAATATTCCAAAGGGGAAATAATCAAAAAGGTCAAAATAATCCAGTTTAATTCTTGCCCCATCATAAATATTCCCGCTTAAAAGACCAAGCACCAGCTCTGAATCCCGGGCGAGAGTTCTTATCAGTTCATAAACCCCCGGTAATGTAAATCCTTTAGTTTCTTTTATTGTTTGTCCCAAATAACTTATATAGGTAATCATAATTTGATCATAATCTGATATTTTCAGGCCAAATCTTTTTTTTATCAGACTGTAAATTAAAAAATCAGTTTTACCAGTAAAATCAATATTTTCTTTTTCTATATCAATATGGTAAAGATCCAGAAATGTTTTTCTAACAGCTATTCTTCCAGCCTTATTACAGTTTATCAAAGTGCCATCAATATCAAAAAGTATTGCCTTCATAAAACCTCTTTCTTGAAATTTCCATTAAAATTCTATTTTCATTTTCTGAATAAAAATCTTCTAAAAATTTTTTTTCTTCAAAACCAACTTTTTTAAATAATTTTAAATTAACTTGTTTTTCAGGATCAACAGTTAATTTTAAGTAATTAAGTTCATTATATTTTTGAAATATTTTATTTATTACTCTTCCAAAAAAATATTTACCCAGTCCCTTGCCACGATATTTTTTTAAGAGTGCAAAGGAAAAAAAGAAAAAAGTTTCTTTTGAAAAATCATTTAATAAAATTGCACAACCAACCGTTTTATCTTTTTCAGTTAAAATAAAAACTTCCTGTGAAATAACAAAAGGAGCCAGCACCCAGGAGTGCAAAGCTCCTTTTCCAAAAGCCTCTTTTTCAATTTTTAAAATTTCTTTTAAACTTTCCTTATCGTTAATATTAACTTGTTTAATTTTCAGTTTTGTTTTCATCCTCATTTAAATCATGAATTTCTGCCTTTTCTTCTTCTTCAAAATCATCAAATTCATCGCTTTCTTCTACGGATTCCTCGTCTTCAAAGTCATCTTCATCTTCATCATCAAAATCTTCGTCTAAATCAAAATCCTCCTCATCGTCCTCTTCAAGTTTATCCATAACATAAGCATAAGCAATTAAACCAAAAACAAAAAGCCCTCCTAATGCAACTAGGAAAAAACCAAGTTTTACCATTAAACCAAATAACTTCTTGAAAAATTCCATGTTCGCCTCCTAAATAAATCTTATTAATATTACCAGTAAATTTTTTTATTTGCAAGTAATCTTATAGTTTTTTATTCGATATCTTAACATATCACGGGTTATCCCCAGAAGCTTTGCAGCCTGGCTCTGAGAGCCTCCAGTTTTATACAGGGCCTTTTTAATATAATTCTTTTCAAGTTCCATTACAATTTTTTCTAACTCTATTCCTTCCTCTGGTATTTCATAGCTTTGAAAATTATTCGCTGTTTTACCCGCAACAAAAAAATCCCCCTCAAGTTCTTCTCCACTTGAGAGTAAAACAGCGCGGTATATTACATTTTTTAACTCTCTTACATTACCTGGCCATTCATAATCTATATATTTCTTCATAGTTTTATCAGGAATAACTTCAACCCTCCTGTTTAATTTTTTAGAAGCTTCTTTTACAAAATTTTTAATAAGAAGGGGTATATCTTCTTTACGTTTTCTAAGAGGCGGAATATTTATATTTAAAACATTAAGTCTATAAAATAAATCCTGTCGGAATTTTCCTTTTTCTATATACTGTACTATTGGTCTATTTGTTGCGGTTATTAATCTAACATCTACTTTTTTAGGTTTATTTGCACCAATCGGAAGAATTTCATGATTTTCAACAACTTTTAAAAGTTTAGCTTGAAGTTCCGGCCGCATTTCTGAAATTTCATCTAAAAATAAAGTGCCTCCATCAGTAAGCTCAAAGAAACCTTTAAAATCAGATTTCGCATCGGTGAAAGCCCCCTTTTTATGGCCAAAAAGCTGAGATTCAAGCAATGTCTCTGAAATAGCCGCACAGTTTATATCTAAAAAAGTATTGTTGTTTCTCTTAGAATGAATATGTATAAAGTTGGCCATTACCTGCTTTCCTGAACCTGTTTCCCCAGTAATCAGAACTGGTTGATTTGTCTGTGCAAATGTAACAGCATCCTCCAGAGTTTTTTCCATCTTCGGACTTTTACATATAATTTCAGTTCCAAACTTACTTGTCAAAATTTTATTAGCATCTTTTATATTTTTTTCTTTTATATTTTTTCTGATTATATATTTTATTTCATTATAAGGAACAGGCTTTTTAAAAAAACCTGAAATTTCCAGCTTGGAACCCTCAATAACATATTCTTCCTCAGCGTAACCGCTCATTAAAAAAATTAGGGAATTCTTTTTATTTAATTTTTCTTTTTTTATGTAATCAATGGCGTTCCCATCAGGCAATCTTACATCCATCAAAAGCACTTCTGGATTAAAATAGTTTATTTTTTCATGAAACATTTCCAGGTCTGTTGCAATTTCAATATCAAAATCTTTTTTTAAATTCTTTTCCAGCGCAAAAAGAACCTCGTTTTCATCCTCTAAAATTAATAATTTTTCATTCATAATTTAATTCCTTTCTTTGTTTTTCTATTTATGTTTAAATCCATTAATCAATATTAAGGCAAATTGTAAACTCCGTATATTCCCCCCTCCTGCTGTCAATTTCAATACTTCCTTTATGAAATTTTATAATATTATAAACAATTGCCAGTCCAAGACCATTCCCTTCTTTTTTAGTGGTAAAAAATGGTTCAAAGACTTTTTGTATATTTGACTTTTGAATTCCAATACCATTGTCTCTGAATTTGATTTGAACTTTATTTTTAATACATTTAATTTCAACTGTAATTTCAGGTTCTATATTATTTTGCATACTTTCTTTTGAATTTACAAGTAAATTTAAAAAAGCCTGTTCCAGTCTGTTTTCGTCCCCATTAATAATAATATCGTTTCCAGTTTTATTATCCATAATAACATTAATATTTTTATTGGCCCTCTGAAAAAAAGAAACAACAGATTGGAGACTGTTTATAAAATCAAACTTTTTAATGGAGTATTTTTCATATCTTGCATAATCCAGAAATCCTGATACGAGGACATTTATCCGGTTTATCTGTTTTCTTAATACAGCGACAGTTTCTTTATCCTCGGTTTTAATATCAGGAAGAATATTTAACATAACATTGAGGGGATTTTTTATTTCATGGGCTATTCCAGACACAAGCCTTCCAAGCGCAGAGAGCTTTTGATGATGATACATTCTCTTGTTAATTTCATTAATTTCTTCTGCTTTTTTCTTTAATTTAATCTCTAAATTTTCATTCATACGCGAAAGTTCTTTTTTGGAATTATTTACTTTTTTTAAAAGCTGGTTAAACTCGTTGTTTAAGAGTTCAAACTCATCCCCTCCCATTAGCTTATTATCAACTTTCGTTATTTTATCACCTTCTGACTTCCTTACCGCCTTTAAAAGATTATTTATTGGACGTGAAATAGTGAGGGAAAAATAAAAGGTAAGAAAAATTCCAAATATAAAAGTAAAAGAAACAAAAACCATAAGAGTATTTCTTGCTACCTGAACCTCCTGCATATTTATTTCATAAAGATTTCTCAGAGTGTTTTCAGAATGATTTATAAAAGTTAACACTCTCTCATTATAATTTTGGGTTCCAGGAAGTGTTAAATCAGGAACATTAAACATTTCATTTTCTTCTAAAACTTTTTCCAGCATTTCTCGAATTTCTCTTAGCTCAATATTTAAATCTTTGATTTCCTCATCATTTTTTAAATGAAGATTATTATCTTCAAAGTATTCAATTTTTACTCGGTTTATTCTTAAAATCAACTCATATTCTCTAATGGCTGAATGGAAAATACTATTTATTTCGTTCAACTTAATATATGTAAAAATAGATATTATAAGAATTATAATTAAAAAAATTGAGTATGTTAAAATTAATTTATTAGTTAATCGGGTTTTCATGAAATATTTAATATATCAAAAGTAAACAAAATAAGATTATCATTCAAATAAAAATCTTTTTGCAGTTCTGCCTCAATACAAAGATTTTGTAGTATATTATCTAATTTTTCTTTTTTATTAATTAAAAAAGGAACAGTTGCGGCGGTTTTATTCATATACTGAATACATATACCCTGGCTGGATTTTTCAATATTTTCTTTTTTTCTACAGGCTTTAAGATTATAAGGAAGTATAATTTGAAACTTAATTTTATTCAGCTCCACGACTGTGGACAAAATATCTTTAAAATCTCTTTTTATACATTTTACAGCTAAGTCTCTTATGTTTAAATATAGAGACCTTTTAGAATTAATATTATACTCATAAGCTATAAGCTCATCACTTTCTTTATCTTTAAGCAGAACAAAAGCTCCTCTTTTATCTTTGAGCTCCTTAATTTCATCAATTTTCAGCTGGGAATCAGAAATTAATTCCTTATTTTCAATAAAATGTAAAATAGATTTATAAGCAATATCCAGAATTTTGTTTTTAATCTCTCTGTTCATAAAAAATTCCCCTTTTTTCAAGGTATTTGTTCCCGAGAGGCACTTAAAAAAACAATTATTTCTAAAATTCTGCCCCCCAAAAATCACAAAAAAGGTCAATGTTACTAAAACCGAACCCCAGCTCTAATTTAAAAAATAAACCCAGCTGAAATTCCTGTGTATTGATAATCAAGGTCTCTATTATTTCCATGATACAGTGAAAACGTATAATCTTCAAATTCTATATCATAGTTTATTACATAAGTAGTTAGTTTATTATTACTGTTTCTTAACAATTCCAGACATATTCTGCGATTTTCTTTTATAAACAACAGCCCGTTATCTACTATGAAATCATTCGAAGATAAATTATAATATAAATTAGTTATACTATAAAGATTATCTTCAATAATATATTCATTTGAAACTCCAATTGAGGTGTTACCGCCTCTATTAAAGGCAAAGAAACTTAAAGGAAGTTCAACAAATTTATATTTCATAGAAACAATATTCTCTTCATTAAGCACTTCAAATTCCTCGTCTTCAGAAATAATTATTGAAAAAGCCAGCTCAATATTTTCTTCAAAAGCTTTTAAATACTTCAGGCTGTTACTGTTACGTCTGACTTTTTCATCATTTTCATCTCTACCGCTTAAACTAAAATAGGAATAGGTAAACATACTGCTTTCTTCATTTAATATATATGGATAAATAAGATTAAATCCTCCGCCTAATCCATATAAACTCTGTGTAGAAAGTTGAGGGTTTGAAACAGTCACTGTTTTTTTATTATTTTTCTTTAGCATAATTGAAAATGTAGAATCATCCACAAGATTAACAGTTCTATTATAGGTTTCAAAACCTTCTTTTGATACTTCAAGCTCAAATTCAGGGGGTAGCTCTTCTAGAAAAAAACTTCCCTCAGACGAGGAGAACGTACCTTGCGAAATACTTGTTTTAATCTGAGCCCCTTCAATCGGAAGCAGTTTTTCATCAAAAACAGTTCCGTTAAGTTCAAAACCGAAAATAAATATATTTAAAAATATAATATTTAAAAATAATAAAAATTTTTTCATAAAAAATCTAACCAGTTTCTTCAAGGTTTAAGGCAATATTTTCATATCGCTCAAATACATCTTTATAGGAAATATCTACTTTACATATTTTATCAAACATTTCCAGAGCCTTTGAATATTGAGCGGTATCTTCAAATTTAAGGCCCAGCTTGTAAATAAGCTCTTTCATTTTTTTAGGCAGAATTTCCTCGTCAAAATCCGATTGTTTATACTGTTTATAGGCCAAATCCAGTAAATCCTTCTTTAAGTAGGCATATGTCAAATAAAAACCTGTTTCTTTTTTCTTGAACGACTCTTCAAAAAGCTGAGAAAACAAAGTAATACTTTCGTTTATTTTACCTTCATTAAAAAGTTGCTGGGCATGTTTAAAAATATTACTGGGTTCTTTTTGTGGATTCTGTTCTTCTACATCCTCGTTATAATTAGCCCTCATTTTTCTTAAATCTTTTATTGAATCTATAATTAACATATTTCCCGGATCAATTTGCAGAAGGTTCTCATACTCAATTAAGAGCTGATCATAATTTCCCTGGGCAATATAACTTTTCTTAAAAATATCATGAGCCTCTGAGTTATTTATATCCCGTCTGAAAATAAACTTAGCCTCTTTAACTGCCGCCTCATACTTTCCGGTTGCAACATAAGCTTTTCCGAGCAGTAGATGAACTTTAATATTTTCAAAATTAAACTCAAGCAGCTTTTCAAAAACTTTAATAGCCTGTTTATTAAAAATCTGTTTTTTTTCATATTCATCTGCCAGTAAATTAACAACCTCAACATTGTCTTTATCTACTTTGAAAACTTTTTCTAAAATCGGGATTTTATCCTGCTCAAAAAGGTCAATTACTGGCTTAAAATCGAGATTTCTGTTTCTAGCCCATAAATATTTTACAATCATTTTCAAAAGCTTAATATTTGTTTTATCAATATTATAATATACTTTATAGGCATAAAGGGCTTCTGGGGTAAACTCATTTCTTTTTAGCGCAATCATTGCATAAAATTTTATAAAATCTTCGCTGTTACCAGCAACTTTCATTCCCTCTTTAAGAAGCTCATCTGCCTTATCAAGATCTCTTAAATAAATATAGGCGGAAATAAGCATTTTATATATTTCAACCTTTTTAAAATGACCATATTTATAATTTAAAACAGGTTCAAGATATTCTACAACCTCAGACCATGATTTTTTAGCAAAACTTTCTCTTGCCTTTTTATAATTACGATGTTTTTTAACAAATGGAGAATAAAATACAACTATACCAAGAGCCAGTATTAAAAGGCCCCCCAGCGCAAGCTGTCTAAGCATGGGTCCCATTCGTGATAAACGTATGTTCCTGAGTCTCCGGTTTATATTTTCATTTATAGAAGGATATGATTTAAGATAATCTCCAAAATCTTCTTTTATTTTATTAAAGTATTCATAAGCATTTTCGTAATTTCCAGTTAAATAATAACCATCAGCAAGATATAACCATATTTGAAAGTTATTTCTATCCTGCTGAAGAATTTTATAACAGTATTCAATCATTTTTTCATAGTTTTTAAGGGCTTTATAAGATTCTACAATAATAAGACTGGCCTCTATATAATTTATTTCGTTGGGAGTTATTGAAAGTGCCTCCTCTATAGTAGAAACAGCACGCAAATATCTGCCCAGTCGATATTCCTGCCTTCCGTCTGAATATAGCTCGGATGCTCTTTCAGAGCTTTTTCTGGCATTTTCTATTTCTTCCAGCCTGCTCTGATATGTTGCATTATTAGGAGAAATACGCAGAGCCTTTTTTATGGCCTCTTCTGCCTCTTCCCATCTTTTAGCCCTGAAATAGTTATTTGCCTGGACAAAAAACTTTTCAGCATAATCACCAACTTCTGAAACCTCTTCTCCATCATCTGAACCGGAAGAAGCGCCAAATTTAGAGCGTTCTTTTACAATATCCTTCATTTTTTCAAAAATAAACGGATCATCTGGCGCAAGACTGAAAGCCTTTTCTATATCCTGCATAGCCTCATCAAAATCCCCCTGCTTCTGAAAAATTTCTGCTCTAAGCTCAAAAAGTTTGGCTGATTCAGAAATATTTTCAATACCTTTATTAACAATATCAAAAGCTTTATTATAATTCTGAGTTAAAAAATAAATTCTTCCGAGATCTAAATACCATTTTTCCTCATAAGGGAAACTTTCAATTCTGCCCTCTAACTTTTCAACAGTCTGATTTTTAATCTGAGATAATAGTTCCAGTGTGGCTTCATCAGTGGGATATATCTGCAAAATCATATTAGTTTCTTTGAGAGCCTCAGAATATTCTCCAAGCTTAAAATAAGTAACAGCCAGATTATACCTGGCATTTAAATCATCCTCTTTAATGCTGACTGCATGTTTAAAGTTATCCAGGGCCCGGTTAAAGTCACCTGAATTAAAGTATAAAATACCCTGTCTTAGAATATCCTCAAAATTCTCTGCCAAGCAAACTGTGCTAAAAATTAATATTAATGCAAAAACAATTAAATATTTAGAGGCTTTTTGCATTTTTCGCAGAACTTTGCATCCTGAACATTTATATGTGCACATACTGTACATATTTTTATTCCTTTATTAATAGTTGATTGATTTTTATCTTTGTTATTTTTAATTTTTTCTTCAAGTTGATAATCTTCATGCCTGGAACTTGTCTCCTCATAAATATTTGCAAGACTTTTTGAATCCGGATATTTCTCTTTTAATTCATTATAGAGATTATTCATTTCATCAAATTTATTTAAAGCCTGTGAAGTTTTAAATAATATTTTATGCATTTCTCTATCCTCAATAAACTCAGGAAGAACTATAAGTTCCCGAACGAGTTTATTAGCCTTTTTATATTTACTGTTATTAAAATATGCTTTCAGCAAAATATTTTTTAAAGAAATATCATGGGGTCTGAGCTGGTCTATTACTGTTTCGTAAATTGGAATTATCCCTTCGGATAAATCTTTTTTTCTGATGCCTCGCAGACATAACATATCGTAGGCTTCAATTTTATCAGGAAAAAACTTTAAAATTTTATTATAAATTGCCACAGCATTATCTGATAACTCTTTTTTAGCATAATAGTATTCAAAAAGGATTTTAAGAAGTTTAGTATCATTAGGTTTCTTTTTAAGGGCTCTTTCGTATTCTTTTATGGCCCTTGGAGACATTTCCCGCTGAGACAGAAAAATATTACATAAAATATCGTGCAGTTCAGGAGCTGCACTTTTTAATTTCAGGGCATCGTACGCATATTTTTTAGCAGAAACAAAAACTTTTTTCCTATAATAAGCTTTGGATAAAATAGTGTAAATATTGAATTTATCAGGTATAGACAACACATAAGTTTTTTCTAAAATATCACGACCTTTTTTTATAGCATTATCATATTTACCTGCCATAAACGCATCTTTTAATTTTTTTATATCTTTTTTCTTTCTATCTTCTACTCTTTTGTCGGAATTTTTAGAAATACTTGAGGCTATTTTCATTATTATAGAAAAAATAACAATAAAAGCGGTAAGATAAATAACAAAAATGTACTCATTAATATAGGCCAGAGCTTCCATTTTAAATCTTTGGGCACGTATTCCCGGAGCTGACGGGTCTAAATCAGAGGCTCTTTTAAATAAATCAGCAGCCTGACGATAGTTTCCTTCTTGTTTCTGCTCATTGGCCAGCTCAATAAAAAATTCCGGACTTTCTTTTTTTTCCTCCATCTCCTGACGTTCAAGCTCATCGCCAAAAATTTCATCAATTATATCTTTATTTTGTTCTGCAGGAGTTATAAAAATCATTTGAAATAGAATTACTATCAGAATTATTATTTTATTACAATGCAAAATTCCTCCCTGACTAAAATCAGATTAATAACAAAAGTGTAATTATTTAAAGTTTTTTTACAAACTCTTATTCAATTTGTTGAGTAAAATCTAATGAAATATTATATAACACTTTCCTTTTAATTACAAAAAAAAGAAACCGCCTTTATAAGTCCAATATTTCCAGTAATCATCATATCACCCCAAGGCGAAGCCTTTATAAAAGCTTTTTTTATTGTATGAGCTATTTCCCGGCGTGGACCGGTAACATAAATATTATTTACATAGTCAAAATCTTTACACATATAGATTGCACCATGTCCTTCCTGTGTCATAACTTCTTTTGAGTTGAGATTTTTTTCTATAAATTTATTTATAAGTTCTTCTAATTTGACTTTTTTATTTAAAAATCTTGTATGATGTTCAAAAAGCGCATAAATCTTGTATTCTTTAATAATTATTCCAAGTGTATGACTATTACCGAAATTTAAAATAAGATTAAATTTTGAATTATCAAAACTTTCTGACTCAGTTACACCAATACATGCAGCAAAAACAGTATCCATAAGAAAAATATCTTTTTTAAAACCCTGATTCCGTATGTGTTCTGCAATTGAATTCATTCTGATAAAGGTATCCGGAATATTATCACCATGATATAAAAAAGACCTTACATCAGAATTTTTTTTAAGACTTTTTTGAAAAAAATCAAGCCTGAACTCTCTTTCTGTCCCTTTTAAATCCCTGAATCCATGGTCCTGACAGGCTATTGCAATTTTATCTATTTTGTCCCATTTTTTATCAAAATAATCAAAGATTTTTTGATAAAAATCAATATCAAATTCTCCAAGACAAATTTCATTAGCATAACCTGGATTTTTCTCTAAAATCTCAAATCCCTTTGAAAGGACTTCTTCTTTTGAATCTCTAACAGTTTTTGCGGCAAGAGGCGTCAGGGCAACTTTATATCCTTTTTCCAGATGCTTTTTTAGAGCTTTTTTAAAAGGACCGCCTCCAATAGGCATTCCGCTGACAAATATATCACCTTTCAAACTTTTTACTCTTTTAAAAAATTTAAGCGAATAGGATGGAAAAATCATTTTTATTAAATTTTCTTTAAAACGTTCTTCTGAATCATAAAGCATAATATCTTGTGTTCCTGTTCCAATATCAACAGTAAAAATCATTTTTAATCCTTTTTGAAATCAATTTTATTCATTAATTTTTTTAGCCCAGCGTAATTTGAGAGGATCAGAAAGCAGTGCCTCTTCGGCAAGGGCGAACCTCCATCTAACCTTCACATGATTCATTTTTTCACCGGTTAAATATTCCATTGCCTCAGGACTTATATCTATTCCAGCCCCATTACAAATGCTTTTTGATATGCCTGGTTCTACAAAACCCTGCTGAGAATAGGTTCCAAAACGGTCAACTTTCTCTCCAATAAAACTTTCGGCCCTGGGCCTGATAGCAGCAGATGTATCAAAAACATATTCATAATCTTCGACAAACCAGGGACCAACATCTTGCCACTGAACAAAAACAGTTTTTCCACCATAATAAATCTCAATCCACTGATTCTTAACTTCCTGTCTCAAGGTAGCGGGTGAAAACGGGAAAGCGGTTTCATACCCTTTTTCATGATAAATTTTATATGTTCTATTATTAAATGGCAGTGCGGCAAAAAATGGATTTACAGTTTCTTTTGTTTCACCCCAGGCAGAACCTCCTTCAATCTTAAACGAAGTACATCTGATTTCATTATGCCAGCCCGAAACCCAATTTGTTTCTTCGTCTTCAATATCAAAAACACACCCTGTAGAAAAAGTTAATACTATTACCGAAAATATATAAAATATTTTAATTTTAAGTTTCATAATTTTTTTTATTTATCCAAATATAGACATTAAAATCCCGGCAGCCACAGCCGAACCTATCACACCCGCAACATTAGGTCCCATTGCGTGCATTAGAAGAAAATTTCTGGGATTCTCATCTGAGGCAACTTTATGCACAACACGAGCTGCCATCGGCACGGCAGAAACACCAGCCGCTCCTATAAGAGGATTTATTTTTCCTTTTGTGAAGAAACACATTATTTTTCCAAAAACAACTCCTACAAATGTAGAAAGTCCAAAAGCCACCATTCCCATTATTATAATTTTCATTGTTTCCATTCTCAAAAAACTGTGGGCAGTCATTGTAACACCCACCGAAAGACCAAGAAAGATAGTTGTTATATTAATAATTTCATTTTGAGCAGCACTCGAAAGTCTCTCGACAACACCCGATTCGCGCAGAAGATTTCCAAACATGAGCATTGCTATTAACGGAGCCGAGGCAGGAACAAAAAATATACAAACAAGCATTGCTGCAATCGGAAATATAACCCTTTCAGCCTTTGAAACTTCCCTCAGGTTTTTCATAACAATATTTCTTTCTTTTTTTGTTGTAAGCAGTTTCATAATAGGAGGCTGAATTAAAGGGACTAAAGCCATATAGGAGTATGCTGCAACAGCAATAGGGCCAATAAGCTCAGGTGCCAGTCTGGAGGTTGTAAATATTGCTGTAGGTCCGTCTGCCCCACCAATTATACCGATAGAAGCTGCCTGCTGTCCGGTAAATCCAAGTAGAATTGAACCAAAAAAAGTTAAAAAAATACCAATCTGAGCCGCAGCACCAAGCAAAAAAGTTTTTGGATGAGCAATTAAAGGCGAAAAATCTGTAAGGGCGCCCACCCCCATAAAAATAATAGGCGGGAAAATTTCAAGCTTTACGCCCTGATAAATATAATAGAATAGACCGCCGGCCTGATCACCTACCGGAGGATTCATCAAAGTTACACCAGGCAGGTTAATAATAACTGCTCCAAAACCAATTGGTATCAGCAGCATAGGTTCAAACTCTTTTTTTATACCAAGATATATCAGTAAAAATCCTACAAGTACCATTATAATCTGAAGAGGGTCAAGCTGAGTAAACCCGCTGTTTCTAAAAAATTCTAACAACATTTCAAATATTTCTGACATATTATACCTCTTAAAAATTATTATAATTCAATAAGAACTTGTCCTTGTGTAACAGAGTCGCCTGAGTTCACTTTTATATTTTTAACTGTACCTGATGTTTCTGCCACAACATTTGTGTTCATTTTCATTGCCTCAAGTACTGCAACAACCTGATTTTCTTTTACACTTTCTCCTTTTTTAACTTTAACTTCTTTTACTACACCAGCAATTGGTGATGAAATTCCTTCTCCGTTTGAAGCAGGTGTGCTAGATTCTGTTACAGATGTTTTAGATTTGTCTGATGCAGGTCGAGCCTCTCTTGGAGCGCCCCCTTCAAATTCAACCTCAACATCATAAACCTTGCCATTGACTTTTACTTTTAATTTTTCCATTATCGTAACCTGCCTTTTCCAAAATTTTGATGGGTGGTCATAACGTTCATTCTTCCGTATTTTCCCCACATGTTAAGATTTTTATGCTTTAGCTGCAAATTATTTTTAGCTTCTCTAACAGATTTTATGCTGAAATTTCTTCCAGAAAAAAGCACACTGACAGCCGCCGATATTACAGCTATAATTTCTTCTTCCTTAACTTCCTCATCTGAAACTTGTTTGTTAGATTCAGTTTCTGACTCATTGAGAGAGGCTTTTACCTTATTTTTACGGAGTTCCGGGTTTAAAAACTGCAATAAATAAATAACAACTGAAATTAAAATAAGTATTGAAAATACAACCACAACACCAGTTACACTAACCGATAATCCTTTTAAAATTAATTCGCTGCTCATATTTTCTCCTCTAAAACGGCATATTTCCGTGTTTTTTTGGCGGTCTTACGTCTCTTTTTGAAAATATTGCCTCCAAAGCTCTGATAAGATGTTTGCGAGTATAAGCTGGTTCGATTATCTCATCAATATAATTTCTTGAGGCAGCTGCATATGGATTTGCAAAATTTTCTTTATACTCTTTAATACGCTTTTGAGTTTCTGCCTGTTTATCTACTGCTTTTTCTATTTCTTTTCGATAAATTATGCTGGCAGCCCCTTCAGCACCCATAACGGCTATTTCGCCAGTTGGCCAGGCCAGTACCCTGTCTGCTCCCATATCTTTACTGCACATAGCAAGATAGGCTCCTCCATAAGCTTTTCTGACAATAACTGTTAATTTTGGAACAATAGTAGCAGAATATGCAAAAAGCATTTTTGCACCATGCCTGATAATACCACCATGCTCCTGGGCAACTCCAGGTAAAAACCCCGGCACATCAACAAATGTTACTATTGGAATGTTAAAACAGTTACAAAAACGTATAAAACGGGAGGATTTATCAGATGAATCTATATCCAGAACACCGGCCAGATGATTAGGCTGATTACCAACTATTCCAATACTTTTTCCATTTAATCTGGCAAATCCGATTATCATATTCGGAGCAAAAAATTCCTGTATTTCAAAAAAACTTTCAGGGTCAACTGATTTTTTAATAATATTACGCATATCATAAGGCTGTCTTGAATCATCAGGAACTATAGTGTTCAGACTCTCATCAACATCCTCGACTTCTTCTTTCATCTCATACTCTGGTGGTTCTTCAAGATTATTAGACGGTAAATAAGATAATAATTTTTTTGTTAAAAAAAGTGCATGATCATCATCTTCTGCAACCAGATGACAGACACCAGATTTTTTAGCATGTGCCATAGCACCGCCAAGCTTCTCAGAAGAAATATTTTCCCCGGTTACAGTTTTAATAACGTTTGGGCCTGTAATAAACATTTGAGCAGAGTTTTTAACCATTATAATAAAGTCAGTCAGAGCAGGTGAATACGCGGCACCACCTGCGCATGGACCGGCTATTATTGAAATCTGAGGAACAACTCCAGATAAAAGGGTATTTCGATAGAAAATCTGACCATAACCCGATAGAGAATCAACTCCCTCCTGAATGCGTGCGCCAGCGCCGTCATTAACGCCTATAAACGGGGTGCCGCATTTTAAGGCCATATCCATCACTTCGCATATTTTTTTCTCATGTATTTCGCCAGATGAACCTCCGGCTACGGTAAAGTCCTGAGAAAAAGCATAAATATTTTTTCCCTCGACCTGTCCACATCCTGTTACAACACCGTCCGCCGGCAGGTCCTTTTTTTCCATACCAAGAGTGTTACATCGATGTTTTGAAAACATAAACAGCTCTTGAAAACTTTCTGGGTCAAATAAAATATCAAGTCTTTCACGTGCGGTTTTTTTACCTTTTTCATGCTGTTTTTCAGCTCTTTTTGGACCACCGCCCTCTTTGATTTTTTCTGTTCTTTTTTTAAACTCTGAAATCTTTTCTGCAGTACCCTTTTCCATATTAGCTCCCTGAAAAAAAATTATTAATTCTAACAACCAAGTCTAGCTTAAAAAATTATTATAATTTTAATAAATCTGAGTTGAGTCAATTTGCTCATAATCAACAATAACGTAATTCTAAATAAATCACTTTAGAAAATCAACCAAAATAACCGATATATATATAAGGATGTTTATAAACTGTGATTTATCAGTGATGAAATCTCTAACCTGGGGGTTATATGGCTAAAAAAAAAGATAATGACAAAAAAATTACAGTCAATAAAAAAAAGGGAAAAAATGATAAAATCAATATAAAAAAAGAAAATCCTCTTGAGAAATTAAATCTTCCAGAAAATCCTGACGAGGAAACTGTTAAAAAAATAGCAAAGGCTTTTAAACAATGGATTTCAGACGATTAAACTTTATTTTTTTATTTGCATTTTTAACTTGTTCGATTTTAATTTTTATTACAGGCTTTACACAGTTTGAGTATAATACCGGACAAAGAATTCTTGTTATTTATCCCGAAGTTAGTCAGGAGGGTCATGAGTCTGTTATCTCTTATTACATGAAATTTATGGAAAAATCCTTAATTAAGCTTGGTTTTGTTACAACAACTCCTTTTTATCTGGATTTATACCTTCAAAAAAATAATCTGAAGCCAGGCAATCCAATTGAGTTGGATAATATTCATGAAATTGCCCTGGAATCTGATGCAGACATTGTTATTTATACTTCTGTATATGATTACGATGCCCATAGAGGTGTACGTCTGGGACTTGCTTTGCTTGAACCTGCTCTTAACACGTCAATTACAGGGAGCGTGAAAATGGACACACAATTTTACTGTGTTAATCAAAAGAAAATAGTGGACTCATTCTCTGTTGAAAGAGAAACCAGAAACCGCCTTTTTGGTATGGTTACTTTAAAAAAATACTTAATGCAGCGAACGATTAGAAATTCTATTAATGAAGTTTTATATCTTGCTCAGAAAAAGGATATAATTTAATGAAGACAAAAAAAATTGTATGGATGATAACTGGAATTTTATTATTACAATTATTTTTATTCGGATGTACATCTTCGGATTCTGGTACTCTTTCAGAGAGTTTTTTTAATCAACCAGTTTCTGAAGACGATTCTCCCTCTCCTGTAGTATATAAACCCTCATCTATATCTGGTCATGTTTTAGATAGAAATACTCAAAAGCCTGTTATTGGGGCAAAAGTTATGTTAGAAGATTATACAATAACCTATACTGATATTAATGGTTATTACAGTATAAATAAAATATTATTTCCTGACGCAGAAGAAGTGCCAAAAGAAACTGTAAAAGTTGAGGCCGACACTTATGACACTCTTGAGGAAGAAATAGCTTTTCCTTCTGGCGAAAATATAAAAACTGATTTTGGATTAAATAGAATCACAGCCTCGCTTTCTGGCCTTGTAACCGAAAACGGAAATCCTGAATCCCGTGTCAGAATACAGATAGGTGACGAAAATACATTTTCTAATACAAACGGCTACTTTTCATTTTCTGATTTAGCACCCGGCAACCATTTTATGAAAATTTATACAGGAGCCATCTTAAGATATTCAACTATAATTGAATTAGAAGAAAATCATACAGATTATAATATTAATCTTGATAAAAACAGCGGTTCATTAACCGAGGTCAGCTCACTGTCAGGGGTAGTAAGGGATGAAATTACAAATGCCCTGCTAACAGATATTATTGTAAAAGTCAGCGGATATCCGGCTGTCAGTTCCGGAATGGATGAATCTGGTGATGGAAATGATGATACTTTAAAATCATATTATAAAATCAACAATATTCCTGCAGGTCAGAGAACTGTCACCTTTATTGATCCGTCAGGAAATTATTATGATTTCACAAAGACTTTAGATTTAACTGAAGGAGAAAATACCTTCGATGTTATGTTAACTCCAAAACCACATACCGTAAATGAAACTTCAAATATAACAGGAATTGTTATTTCAGACGAGGATAATCTGCTCCCTGAAATAAATATTACTTTAAGGCTTTATAATGAGGTCACGGGCGAGTATATACCATTTGTTTCAAAAAGCGAGGAAGACGGCTGGTTCAGTTTTTCTGATATACCACAGGGGAATTATATTATGACAGCAGTTGATACAAATATTCCAAAACTATATAAGGATTATTATATTGTTGACCTTGAAATCGATGATGGAAAATATTCTATGAGTATTATAATGGAAAATCAATAATCTGCCCGAATTATATAGGGATTGTTCTCGTTTTCTTTTTCTGTATTATAAATTATCAGCACCACTTCTTTTATTTCATCCCCGAAATTTTGGACTTTAAATTCCCATTTATCTTTATTATTTTTTTTAATAGTTTTAAAATTATTATCCTTTTTAATTAAAATAACAGCAGGAAGCCCTCTCTGGGCATCAATAGAGTTATAATTCAACATTAATGTGCCTCTATCGTCATCTGCAGGTTCAAACTTCATATAGTTTGCCCCGAAAGCATGGGGGGTTTCAAATGAAATAAACTCCCTCTCATATGGATATTGTTTAACTTCAGAGATTAAAAACAGTTCTTCTTCAAACAATTCATTATGCTCCCATATTTCCTGAGTATACCTGCCAGTATTAAAATCAGAAAAAATATTTTTGATCTTTTTGTCAAAAACTATTTTATGAGCCTCAAGACCTCCAACATTATTATTATGTACAGTCTCCCATAAAGTCTTTATAATATGAGTTTCATTATTTAAATAACCTTTTTTAAGCTGATTATCAAAAATAAAATTTTCAGTTAGAAAATTAAACCATAAAACTCCAGTATATGAGTTTGAAGGGAAAAGTTCGTTTATTCCAAAATTCGGCTCTATAAAATATAGATTACCTCCATCGTTAACATAGTTTATATAATCTTTAACCTCAGGAAAAATCTGATTTTCAATCCAGACTGCTGTCCCCTCTGTAAACCACATTTTCCGGGAAAGTTCGGAATTATCAAACAAACCATACATTGCCTGAGTTGCATGAAAAAGTTCATGGACAGCTGTTACAGAAAGAGCATCAATGCCCTTTGTATTATAAATCTCACCCTCAAAATTATTATCAATTATAATATAACAGCGATTGTCCCCTTTAAATTCCATATATGGAACCGTGGCACCATAACCATTTAAATCAGCTATTCTTATTTCCAGCTCTGGAACAGTGGCAGGTTGTTTCATCTGTAATTCCTCAACTATAAACTCCAGCCCTTCTTCAAAAAACTCTCCTGTCTTTTCAACATAATCTGGTATCCCGCTGTCATTTTCATCCATATCAGGTTTATAAACCTGATGCGGACCTGTCATATGATATTTTATAATAAAATTATCAGTTTTATAAGAATAAACTTCAGCAGAATCCTCTATTAGCCTATAATCTGGAAGAGGGGTGCCATAATAAAAATAATTATCAGCGACCTCACGTATATAATCTATATCCTGAGGCGAAATTTCACCATCAATATACTCCTGAAAGGCATTTATATAAAGGGTGGTAAGATTTTTATCGCCCTCCCGGGTGTTCCCGGTGGTATAAGCAGTGTACATAGATTCTATCGCCGTAATAGTATCAACATTTTGTTCAACTATATTTTCATTTGAACGTATTTTTTTTAATAAATTATCTATTTTAATCAAATTGTTATCAGGGTCAGAATTTTGAATAAAATCTATTTTTTCTTTTTCAGAAATTACTTTAAGTATATTATAAAAAGGTAACAGGTCCTGTTCGTCTCTTTTTTTAATTTTATTTAAAAATTTTTCTATATATTTCTTTTCAGATAAAATTAAATAAATTAACTTTTCCTCTTCCTGTGAAAAGCTTGCACTCCATCCATTTGTAAAAGTCTGAACAAAATTATTATATTGTATCTCAAAAGAAGTAGATGCAAATACAAAATTTAGAAATAAAAATATAAATAAAATATATAAAATTTTTTTCATAATTTAATTTTAAGCGAAAAAGCCAATATTGACAAGTAGAAATTAAGAAATAACAAAATTTTCAATATGAAAATCTTTTTCTGTTCTGATATATATTTTTTTCTGAGTCTCGGCTTCCATTCTTGAAAGATTTTTTTCGTCTTCGCCAATTAAATAAAAACCAACTTCAGGATGAACAGAGACAAGAATATTGTTTTTAGTGATTTTTCTTGCATGCCTTCTAATTTCCCGTCTAACCTTACTACTTATTTCCTGAGGAGATAATACAAAACCTTTTCCCTTGCAGTATGAACAGGGCTGGGTTACCTGACCAAGAAGTGATTTTCTTACACGTTTTCTTGTCATCTCTACAAGACCAAACTCACTTAAATCACATATGGTTATTGGCATTTTATCTTTTTCACATTCTTTTTTAAGTTCTTCAACCACCAGTTTTTTATTTTCTTCTCTCAGCATATCAATAAAATCCAATATTATTATGCCGCCTATATCTCTCAGTCGAAGCTGTCTTGAAATTTCTTTAGCCGCCTCCATGTTCGTTCTGAAAACAGTTTTTTCAAGATCAGAAGTTTTTCCGACAAAGCTACCAGTATTCACATCAATAGCCGTTAAAGCTTCTGTTTTTTCAATTACTATATATCCCCCACATTTAAGCCCAACATTTTTATTTAAAAGCCTGGATATTTCTCTTTCAATTCCAAACTTTTCAAATATCGGAGAGACTTCACAATAATAATTTATTCTTTTAAGCATTTTTTCTGGAAGAAAATCAAAAAAATCATTTATACGATCAAAATCGATTTTTGTGTCAACTAACAGTTCCTCAACATTATCTGAAAAAAGGTCTCTTACCATTTTTAAAACAGGCTCAAGATCTGAATAAATAAGCTCGGGAGTTGAGGCCTGTTGGATTTTTTTATCAATTTTAGACCATAGCTTAAGTAAAAATGTAATGTCCTCTTCAAAGTCATTAAAACTCTTCCCTTTTGAAACCGTACGCATAATTATTCCCATATTTTCAGGGCATATTTTATGTCCAATTTCTTTCAGCCTTTCTTTTTCATCTTCGTCCTGAATTCTTCTTGATACACCAATATGTTTTTGATTAGGCATTAAGACAATGTAACGTCCTGGCAGGGTTATGAGCGTGGTTCCGCGGGGACCCTTATTTCCAATAGGTTCTTTTATAATCTGAACTATTATTTCCTGCCCTTTTGATAGAAGATTTTCAATAAAAATTCCCTTTTCCTGAAGAGTTTCTTCTGATTTACTTCTATCTTCATCTATAACTTCATCAATAAGACCGGTTTGTTCTTCCTCTTCAAAATAAACATCATTTATATGCAAAAAAACATCTTTTTCAAGCCCCACATCTATAAAGGCCGATTGCATACCAGGAAGAATATTTCTAACCCTTCCCTTGTATATATTTCCGGCAATTCTTGCAGAATCGGCATTTTCTTCATAATATTCTACAAATTTATCTTCTTCTGTTATAGCAATTCTTATCTGATCCTCATCATTATTAACCAAAATCTTTTTACTCATATTAAAACTCCATTATAATTACTGACTTGAGTTTAGCAAATTTTCTTAAAAGGCTTTTGTGGTCAGGCCTACACAAATTCTTATCAGAATTTGATGTCGGCACAGCCCCCCCGTGAAATCAAGCTTTTTAAGTGTCTACGGGGTAAAATTTCTATTTTTTGCTAAACTCAAGTTACTGAATAACCAGCCTGCTTATTTTATTAATCATCAATTTTTTTAATATTAACTTTTCTTTTTACTTTTTTAAAACAGTATTCTCTGCTGAATTTAGATAAAGAAAAATCCCTGCCTGTACTTATTTTAAAAATATTATCTAAAAATTTCCAGTTATTTATTCCTCTGAAGTTTTTTAAAATTTCTGAATTAATTTTTTCATAATCAAAATCCGAAAAAAAATAATCAATATTTTTAATCCTTTTTGAAAGAGAGGGAGTATTCAAAAAATATTGTTTAATATAAAAAACTTCTATTAAATTACTATCAAAAACGTCTTTAAAAAATTCTATATCACCGTCTTCATATAAAAATTCAACATATTCTGCCCTGCTTTCAACTCCTACAGGACGTGGAACAGGAATAGATATTTTGGGATGCGGGCTGAAACCAGCACTGTATATAAGTGAAACATTATATTTTCTAAGCAGCCTTTCAAACATTTTTACAGTATCAAGATGAGACACAAATTTAAAATCGTTTTTCACCTTAAATCCTGTAATTCCTCTATAACTCATCTAACAAACCCCGCATTTTTTACAAAGGCCGATTTTACAATCCTGTGTTTTTTCTTCTTTTTCTGCTTTTTGAAGCTCATTAATAAAAAATTCCTTATTAACTGTATTATCAACAATATCCCATGGAAGTTCCTGATTCACAGGAATTTTTTTCAGATATTTTTCCATGTTAATATTTTTATTTTCAAAAGCCTGTTTCCAAATTTCATACTTAAACCACTCCGACCAGCCATCAAAAAGGGCACCAAGCCTGTAAGCCTCAAGAAGCACCTCTGAAAGTTCACTGTCTCCCCGGGAAAAAATACCCTCAATAACAGATAAATTCGGACTGTTGTATTTTAATCTTACATTTTTTTGATTTAAATTTTTTCTAAGAAAATTGAGTTTATTATTTATCTCTTCTAGTGATAACATCTCTGACCACTGAAAAGGAGTAAACGGTTTTGGTATAAAAGTAGAAAATGCCACATTAATTTTAGCCCTTTTTCCGCCATAATTTCTTGCAATTTTAGAACATTCTGAAATAAGTTTTACTGTTTCAATTAAATCATCTTCTTTTTCAAAAGGAAGCCCAATCATAAAATATAATTTAATAGTCAGCCAGCCTTTTTTAAAAACTTCTGTTACTTTTTCAATAAGCTCAGTATTTGAAATTTTTTTATTAATTTTATTACGCAGGCTTTGAGCTCCTGCCTCACAGGCAAAAGTTAATCCTGTTTTTTTTACTTTTAAAACATTTTGTAAAATATCAAGAGTTTTACTATTTACATGAAGCGAGGGAAGACTCAGAGAAACTTTTTTATTACTCCAGTTATCTGCAATATATTCTGATATTTTTTTAATATCAGGATAGTCTCCAGTAGAGAGAGAGATAAGAGAAATTTCATCATAACCCGTTTTTTCAAGTAGCTGTTTTGATTGTTTTTTAAGTGTTTGAAAATTTTTATATCTTATGGGACGGTAAATATAGCCGGCCTGACAGAATCGACAACCATGAACACAGCCTCTCATTATTTCAAGGAAAATTCTATCATGAACAATAGAATTTACTGGAACAATCCAGTTATCAGGAAAGGGAGCAAAATTCAAATCTTTTATATAAGTTCTTTTAGTTTTTTGCGGAAAATGACAGTTCAGTATTCCATCTTCGTTTTTAATTTTTGAAATAATTTCTATTTTATTATTACCTTCTTTCTTTAGTTTTTTTACCTTTTTCAGAAACTTATTAAAGCTCTCTTCGGCCTCGCCAATAAAAATAAAATCGGCAAATTCCATCATAATTGCAGGGTTCATCATTGCGGGACCACCGGCAATTATTAACGGTGTTTCTTCTTCTCTTTTATCCTTTTCTGGTGGTATATCTGATAAATCTAATATATTTAAAAAATTTGTGTATAATAACTCATATTGAAAGGAAAATCCTACTATATCAAAGTCTTTTAAAGGTTTTTTATGCTCGATTGAAACAAAATCAAATTTTTTACTTCTATAAAGTTCTGCCATATCTGGAAAAGGAGCAAAAATTCTATCGCATACAACTTTCTGAACGGAATTTGCAATGCTGTAAAGAATTCGAAGACCAAGATTTGACATTCCAACTTCATAAGCATCTGGATAGGAAATACAAACCTTGAGTTCTGAGTTTTTGAAACTCTTTTTTGCATTCCCAAACTCACAGGGGAAATAACGAGCCGGATTGGCAATTTCACGTAGAAGCGGGTCTTTTTTTTCCATAAAAAAGATTATATCAGAAACATAGTATTTTTCAATCAAGTTTTTTATGAAACATATTTTTATGTTATAATGTAATATATCAGGAGGATATTAAATGAAAAAAATCACAATTTGCCTTTTTATATTATGTTTTTCTTTTGTTATTTTAACCTGCCCGGTTTATGACCTTGTTAATACCTCGCCCGAAGAAGTCCGGCAGAAATTTGATAAAATGATAGATGAAATAGATATTCATTTTGAAGAACTTCTTGAAAACTTCGGAGCACACTCTTCACGTGAGTTTCGGGCGCTTCTTACTAAGTGGATGGATTTATATTATCATTATGAAGCTTGGATTGAAGTTACAGAAGAAGAGGATGATATTGCCGTTCCAGCTGAAGTTGATAAGAACTGGCTCCGTAAAATCAGTTCAATAAGTGATTTTATTGGACAGGGTGTTACTCAATTTACAAATAAAAACTTTTCAGATGCTAAAAAACAGCTTCAATACGCACAGGTTGAGTTTGAAACAATATTTGGCGATACTTTCTATAATGTTGAAACCCATTTAATGAAGGAATTTTCCACACTTTTAAATGATAATGATTTAGAAGGAGTCGCGGAATATTATTCAAGCAGAGAGGATGATATTGAATTCTATATAAAATCTCTTAAAAATAACGCTGATGATTATTCTCTTCAGGAGTATTATTCTCTTGTTTCTTCTTTTTTTAATAAATTATCTTCTATAGTTGACAATAATAAGAATTTAGACTATACAGTAGATGAACTGATTAATATTTATAATCAGTTCAGCTTTTATAGATTCAACAATAATATAAAAGTTAAAAAATTATGGTTTGAGGTAAAATAAAAGTATGAAATTTATGCTAAGTGGAAAAATTCATAGAGCAAGAGTTACTGAATGTGATTTAACTTATGAAGGAAGTTGCGCAGTTGATACTGAGCTTCTAGCGGCAGCCGATATTCTTCCAAATGAAAAAGTCCATATTTACAATATTACCAATGGGCAAAGGTTTGAAACTTATGCTATCGAGGCTCCGGCAGGCAGCAAAACTATAGGTTTAAATGGAGCTGCAGCCAGACTTGGTACCAAAGGCGATATTATAATTATTGTTTCCTATAGTCTTGTTAAACCCGCCGACCTTTTAAAACATAAACCAAAAATTGTTCTTCTTAATGAGAATAATGATATAAAAGAAAAAAATTAATAGTTTTTTCTAATATAATTCACAATAATTTCTCTTACTTCTTCATCAAGAACTTCTTTTTCGCAAGAATTTTTAAATGAATGTGATAATCCGGCAATAAACGAATTTGTAAGAACTTTATATATTTTTTTGTTTTCTAATTTGAAAGGAACGTGAATATAATTATCTTCAGTCAGATTTTCCCCTTTTATTTTGGCAACAACCGCCCTGTTGCCAAAAGGAAGCACATTATATACATCCCTTCTTAAAACTTCCCCTTTTTTTAAATCTGCCCTGATTCCCGTTGTGTTTAAATGAGCGATATCCACTTTTTTTTCCTTTATTAAAGCATTTGATAAAAATTTATACAATTTTGAATTTACACCGCCATTTCTTTTAAAATTTTCTGGTAATATTCCAATAAGCTCCTGCATCTTTGGGTTAACTTCCTGCGCGTATTTATCAATAATTTTTTGTATTTCCTTATCTTTTGAGTATTTTTGTGAATTTATATCATAAACTTTATATTCTCTGTTTTTAAGGTTATTTTTTTCAAACTCAAGTTTTATGTGTCCAAGATTTCTATAATAAGCTCCAGCCTGTGCTATTAATGTATCTCCGATATAATAAGGTTTATCCAGCTTAATATGGGAGTGACTGCTTATAATAATATCAGGCGAAAAACGAGCAGCCATTTTTTTATCTTCATCAAAACCCATATGATTTAAAAAAACTATTAAATCAACCCCCTTTTTTTCAAGTTTATTTTTCCAGTAAGAAGCAATTTCATAGGGATTAATTACCGTATAGTTATCAGACCGCGGTGTACTCATTGTTAAGAAAGCAAGTACTCCAATTTTTATATTTTCTTTTTTAAGTATTAAATATGGTTTAAAGATATGGTCATAATTTTTATTTACAAGATTAGTGCAAACTGTTTTAAAAGAGGAGGCTTCTGTATATTCAATAAGTTTATCCAGCCCAAAAGCAAAATCATGATTTCCGGGTATAAAAACATCCACCCCCATTTGATTCATTATTTCAACTTGCGGTTTTCCAAGAAATTTATCTGTAATATATGCTCCCTCAAAAATATCTCCGGCATCCATTAAAAAATTTAAAGGGGCCTCTTTCTGATATTTCTTTTTAGCATTTGCCAGATATGCCGCTCCACCTATTGTATAATTTTCACTTTGATATAAATTGCGCAGCAGTTTTTCTGGTAATATTCTACCATGAGTATCATTTGTAAAAAATATTGAAATTTCTACAGAATATAATGATAAGCTTAGTAATAAAAATATTATTATTAAACAATTTTTTTTCATTTAATAATTTTTCCCGGATTAAGAATTTTTAATGGATCAAAAATTTCTTTTATCTTTTTAAAAAAAATTCCCTGATTTCCAATTTCTCTTTGAAGCAAGTCGGTTTTATATTTTCCTATCCCATGCTCTCCTGATATAGTTCCCTTATTTTGGATTACATATTCTGCAAGCTCATGAATTATACTTTCAACCTTATCTTTTTCTTCTTTTGAATCATAAACTACAGAAAAATGAATATTTCCATCAATTATATGTCCAAAATTACAGAAAAAAACGCCTTTTCTGTTACACAACTGCTCTGAAAACGTAAGAAACCCTGGGATTTTTGAGTATTTTAATACAAAATCCTCGCTAAAAACATTAGGTTTGATTTTTTCTAAATTAATTCTAAGCTTTTTTCTCTCTTCCCATATTTTTTCAAGCTTCTCACCAAATATAACCTGGTTTTTTGAGGCTTTTGAAACAATTGAATTAAACTGATAATCCACATAATCCTTGGAGGCACCATCAACTTCAATTAATAATGCACATTTTTGAGTGAGCTCAACTTCTTTTAAATTCTTATTAACAACCTTTAAAGTATTTGTATCCATGAGTTCTGCATTTGAAGGAACAATCCCGGAATTCATGATTTGAAGAAAAAAATCAAGCATTTTCTGATAATCAGTAAACTGAAGAAAAACAGATTTTTTATATTCAGGTAGCGGTATAAGCTTTAAAAGTGCTCCAGTTACTATTCCAAGAGTTCCCTCTGCCCCAACCAGCAGATTTGTTAGATTATAGCCGGCCGAACGTTTTAAAGTTTCTGTGCCTGTTAGGTGTATGTTGCCAAGACCGTCCACAAATTCAATTTGAAGTACATAATCCCTTATAGTTCCATATTTAAATCCTCTCATTCCACCTGCACCGCATGCAATATTTCCCCCTATTGTAGAAATATCTGCACTTGAAGGATCCGGCGGAAAACAAAACCCCTTTTTTTCACAGGCATTCTGAAAGTCAAGTGTTATTACACCGGGCTCTGCCCAGGCCATAAAATCTGTTGCAAAAATTTCATAATTATTCATATCCCCGGTATTAATAACCCAGTCCTGTTTGTTTTGAGGAATACAGCCACCATTAACACCAGAGCCGCCACCTCTGGGCGAAATTTTTTTATCCTCTTTTAAGGCCTGTTTAATTATTTCCGAAACTTCCCCTGCATTATCTGGATAATAAACCCTTTCAGGAATAACCTCGTCACATAAGGAATAATCATTTGAATTTTGAAGTCTTTTTTCTATATCAACGTAGTATTTCATATAATATCCTCTATCAATCAGTCCTTTATTTGTCAGGTTACCACATTTTTTTAAGAAATGTTGCAAAAAACCATGCAATTCAATTTAAAAAAAGAGCAGACTTTCCGTCTGCCCTTTTTATTTTTATTAAACTACTATCTTATTTATCAGTTTCAGATTACTTGTTTCCTGGTGGTTCTACAACCCCAATCACATAATTATTCAAATCAAAATACTTATTTGCCACACGCATAATATCTTCTTTTGATATTTGTCTGATTTTTTCGGCAAATTCAAAAGTTTCCTGATAGCCAATTCCGTACATTTCATCAAGAACAAAACTTTGCGCCATGCCCAATGTTTCCTGTATATCAGATGAATCCTGTCCAATTAAACGATTAATTGCCCTTTCAAGCTCAAGCGAAGAAACAGGCTCATTCTGAAGTTTCTCTATTTCTTCTTTCATAAGTTCCAGAGCAAAATCTCTTTTTTCGGGTATAGTTGCAATATAGAAAATAAAAGCTCCGGTATTTATTCCATTCCACGGATAAGCATAAACACTGTAGGCAAGAGAATGTTTGCTTCTTAGATTCTCAAACAGTCTGCTTCCTAATCCGCTTAAAATATTACTTATTACAGAAAGAACATATTTGTCATCATTATTAAAATCAACTCCCCTGAATGACATTCTGACAATACTCTGTCTTCTTTCGGGCATATGTTCAACATACTTATTCTGACCTATTATAGATGAGGGTTTGGGTATTTCTTTCAGTTCATAACCGGTGTCAGGCATTCTTCCAAGTGTGCTGTTAATTCTTTTAAACATATCTTCGCTTCTAAAATCACCCACTACGGCAATAGTCATATTATCAGGTACAATATGTGTTGAAATAAACTCCCTTACATCATCAGCACTAATCGCGGAAATACTGTCAACGGTTCCTTGCTGATCAAATCTATAAGGATGGTTGTCAAAAGTTTTTGAGCGGGAAAGAATATTATTAATGTGATTAATATCTTCCTTATTCTGCCTTATTGTAGCAAGCGCCCTATCTCTAACAAGCCCAAAATCCTCATCGCTGAATTTACTTTCTGAAATAATACTTGTATAAACATCCCATATTTTATCAAGATTATCTGTTAAAGTTTTGGCAGAAACAAACATTGAATTATTTCCAGAGCTGGCATTTATTGAGGAGCCTGTTTGAGTTACAATATCACGAATTTCTTCTTTAGAGTATGATTTTGTCCCTTCTGTTAACAATGAGGTTGCGAGTTTACTTATACCGTGTTTCTCTTCATCCTCAACAATAAGTCCTCCAAAAAAACCGGCGTTTACAGAAACCATTGGAAGTTTTGAATCTTCCATTAAAATAACTTTAATACCATTATCAAGCTTTTTAAGCTCAACATCTGGATGGGCTGTTTTAGTCTTTTCTCTTTTAATTTCAGTTTTTTCAGTCTGTGGTTTCATATGAATCATAGATAAATTATTCATATTAAGATACTTCTGAGCAACTCTCTTAATATCTTCAGCAGTAACTCTGTTAATTCCATCAATATAACGCTGATCGGAGTTAAGGGTTCCTGTATAAAAATAGCTGTAGGCAAGACCGTCTGCCTGCTGACTAATAGTTTCTCTGTTATAAACAGTTGCTGAAAGTACATTGTTTTTAACTCTTTCAAGTTCCTCAGATGTTACTTTTTCATATTTGAAACGATTTATTTCATCCTGAATTGCAAAACGTACTTTTGTATAATTTTCAACATCAAAAGTTGCTCTTACCTGAAAGATTCCAGGATATTTTGGTGTCCATGAACCTGCAACAGCTGTATGAGCAATTCTATCCTCTTCAACAAGTCTTTTATATAATCTTGATGTGTTGCCTGAGCCCAATATTGAGCCAAGACAGTCAAGAGCATAGGCATCATCATCATACATATCAACACTCTGATATCCCATAAAAAGTCTTGAGTTATTTACATCATCTTCATACTCAACAAACCTGAAATTATTCTGTTTTGACTCTTCAGGAATTACAGAAGGTGGTACAATCTGTCTTTCCCAGTCACCAAAATAATGTCTAACTTTATCTACCATTTCGTCCATTTGAAAACTTCCAACTAATGAAAGAACAACATTTGAGGGAGAATAAAAAGTTTTATAAAACTTGTCAACATCCTCACGCTCAAGCGTTTTAAACAGTTCTTCATATCCTAATATTGGATTTCTAAATGGATGTTTCTGATAAGCTGTCTTCATAAGACGCCAGTAAAGGTTTGAATCGGGCTCATCTACCGACTGATTAATTTCTTTTAAAATAACTTTTGATTCTTTATTGGCCTCTTCTTCATCAAAAACCGAGTTCCTGAACATATCTGCCAGCACATCAAGACCAGTATCAGTATATTCATTTAATATTGTAAAATGATATACGGTTCTGTCAAAAGTTGTATAAGCATTAAAATCTGAGCCACCCGCCCTGTGAATTTCCTGAGGTATTTCACCTGGTCCTCTTCTTTTGGTTCCTTTGAAAAGCATATGCTCAAAATAATGCGCTATACCTGTTCCAAACAAATCTCCTTCATGAATAGAACCTGCTCTTACCCAGGCCTGCATTGAAACCATTGGAACTATATGTGTTTCTTTTAAAACAACAGTTAATCCATTTTCAAGCTCAACTATTTTCTCTTGCCCTTCAAAAGCATTAACTGATAAAAAAAAACCTAATATAAGTAACAATAAAAAAAATTTTTTCATTTATTTCTCCTCTAACTATTTTTAAGCATCTTGCTGCTGAGCATCATTAGGATTAATACTTGGCGAAGTTCCATAATCTCTGCTTGATATATATGTTAAAGTTATTGAGGTTAATATAAAGATTATCGCAAGTATTGTTGTCATCTTTCCAAAAAAATCAAGACTTCCTTTTGCACCAAACATAGTTTGAGCGGCTCCGCCACCGAAAGCTCCTGATAAACCTTCTCCTTTGTCAGCCTGCATAAGAACAAAAACAATTATTGAAATCGCAACAAGTGTATGAACCACAAGCAGTATCAATTGTAAAGTATCTAAACCCATCATATTCCTCCTTAATTTTCTTGTAGGTAATTATAAACCTATATTTTTATAAAGTCAAAAATCAAACGTATTTCCTTTTCCTAACCATTTATATCCATTAAGAAGCAGACCTGCCTCAGCAGGTTTTTTTCCCGGTAGCTGAAGTTTTTTTATTATAAGGGAGCCCTCCCCGGAAGCTACTTCCAGCCCATTTTTATCAGCTTTAATTATTTTTCCGGCCTCTTTATATTTAATGTCTTTGTTAATTATTTCCATATCTAAAATTTTAATATACTTTTTCTTCATATAGGTCTGAGCACCGGGCCAGGGTATCATTGCCCTGAAATGATTATAAATGTTTCTGGCGTTCATTCCCCAGTTTATTATTCCATCAGATTTTTTAATTATTTTTGTATAGGTTGCCATAGCATGATTCTGAGGCAGAGGGTTAACCGTATTTTTCTCTATATTATCAAGAGTTTCAAGCGCACAATCGGCAGAAAGAATTGATAATCTATCGTGAAGAGTTCCGGCATTATCATCTTTTTTTACTTCACACTCCTTTTTCACAAGCATATTACCTTCATCCATTTTAGAGTTCATTAAAATCGAGGTTACACCGGTTTTTTCATATCCTCTCATAATAGCATACTGTATTGGAGCCGCCCCTCTTAACTCTGGCAGAAGAGAACCATGAATATTTACACACCCGCAAGATGGAATATTAAGTATTGATGAGGGGAGTATTTTTCCATAAGCTATAACAAGAATAACCTCTGGAGCTATTTTTTTCAGTGTGTTAACTAAATCTGAATTTTTTTTTATTTTTTCCGGCTGAACACAGGTAATATTATTTTTACATGCAAATTTTTTAACTGGATTAAAATGAACCTTGTGACCGCGGTTTGATTTTTTATCAGGTTGAGTTACAATCAGTGCCAGCTCATGTTTTTTAAAAACTGACCTGAGCGCGGGAAGACAATATTCCGGCGTTCCCATAAAAACAATTTTCATTTTAGGTCTTCCTCCGGAAGAAACTCTTCTGGAATAATACCTTTTTTAATTTTATTTAACTTCTTCTTTAATAAATTCTTTTTAATAAGAGAAAGATAATCTATAAAAAGTTTTCCATATAAATGGTCTCCCTCATGCTGAAATACTCTGGCAAGAACTTTATCAACTACCTTTATATGCTCTTTTCCCTCTTTATCAAGAAAACTAACTTTAACTTTTTCAGGTCTTGTTACCTGTTCATATATTCCCGGGAGAGAAAGACACCCCTCTTCCATCACATTTTTTTCTTCAGAATATTCAAGTATTTTTAAATTAAAAATAATTAATGGGTCTTCTTCTTCGGCAAGCTGAGCAACAAAAATTTTTTTTGATATTCCGATTTGAGGAGCAGCTAAACCTATTCCTTTATATTTTTTCATTACTTCAAGCATTTTATAGGCCAGTTTAAGATTTTCTTCATTAACCTCAACATCCTTACTTTCTTTTCTTAATACTGGATTACCATAATAACAAACTTTATACACTGAATTTCCTCCAGAAACTTTTTTATAATTTAACATAATCTTTTTATACTGTCCAAAAAATTTTAATATAAAGCGAGTGGTCAGGCCGACCTCTGTAAGCTTAAATTCAGGCTCGGCACAGACCCCGTTATGTTTCTAAGCATTATTATGAATATAGACTTGAAAAAATTCTTGCCGCAGTTTCTGAAATTATTTGATTTTTCTGTATATTAAATTTATTTTCAAAATAATGAAACAATTCATGAAAAAGCACCTCTTCATATTCTAAATTATTTTTTTCATATTTAACTTTTATTTTATTCCCCTTAATAGAACCTTTTTTTTTCATTTTTTTATCGACAGTAATAATAATATTTTCTTCACTTATAATTGAATCAATAGATTTTAACGGTATTTTTTTTAACACCTTTTTTAAATGATTATACGAAATTATAAAAAATATAAACGGTATATTATTTTTTCTGGAAACTTTTAAACTTCTTAAAAACAAACTCATCTAAACCTGAAACCAGTCATGAATGATGTAACATACTCAGCATTTCCACTCTGGCTTACCGTTCTTTTTCTGTTTAACTCTAACTCAACACCAAAAGGCGCCCTATAGGATAACTTTGTGTTTATATATACATCTTTTGAATTTTTATTTTGATTTATATTAGAAAAATCTGCATCTTTGTTTAAATATGTCCATTCAAACTGCAAACCTTCAGGAAGAAACATACCATCCATTGAAAGTTGAACACCTAATTTAGGATTAATATCAGAAACATCGTACATTTCATACAACAGTTTCCCTTCTAAATGACGCCCCATATTATAGTTTGTCTGAACATTCAGACTTCTGACCCGTCCATTATTCTGTCCAGACTTAAGTTCATTATATTTCCTCTGTTTTTCCACTTCATAAAGGGAGTCAAAATAATGTGGTATAAAATTTCCTGAATAACTTTTAATCTCTACCTGCGCCCCAAAGCCATCTCCGTTGCCAATTTTTGCACCAGTTGTATAACATGAACCTGTTCCTTTTATTCTAGTTAAATCCTGATACAAAAAAACTTTTCTTGAAAACCCTAAATAAACCGGGGTTATATAATCAAGTCCATAAACTCGAACAGAGTCACCGTTATTGCTAGCAGAAGGACGTCGGTCTATAAAATAACTGCCGCCGATTTCTACATCATCAAGAGGAACAATATATTTTCTAACACCAGCCATTGAAAGTTTTTTTAAATCATTAAAAACCACTTCCCAGCCGTCATCATGAGAGTTTTCAAAATTAGCATAAAGTCCCGTTAACTTTCTTTCTTCCGGGAAACGTCCCATATTTGTATAGTTATTCATTATGGAACCATTTCCAAATGTAACATTATCCAGATATCCTATTCTCATTTTATTTCTAAACCCGTCATCATGCTCAATAAAATGTATTTTTTCAAGGATATCACCACTTCCAGAATAATGATCAAGCAAGATATTCCCATCTGTATCATATATAAATGATAGATCCAGCACTAATCTGGTCTCTGGTCTAATTTGAAATTCCGGAAAAAACTGAAGTTTAAAATAATTTTGAAAATCCCCAAATTCATTCTCATAAGACTCAACACCATACATAAGTTCAAAGCCACTCATCCTCTCGTCAAGCCGGTTAAAAGTATTAGCATAACCCGTATATATATATAAAAGTATAAAAGTAATTAATAAAAATCTGTTCTTTCCCATAATAGCTCCTTTTTTTTAAAAAATTATAATTCAACAAGTCCCATTGTGATTTTTTCCCCACAATTTTCGCATTTAACAATTTGTTTCTTTTTTAATCCATATTCAAATTTCCATTCAAAAAACTCCTGCATTTCATTTCCGCATTCATTACAATGTCTCATAAACTATTCCTCCTGATTTATTATGGGCAATTCTAATATGCTCTATATAATATCAATTTTAATTGTAAAACCTTTGTCAGGACCTCATAACTTAATCGGAAAGTAATGTTTTTTTGTTGAATAAAAAAAAAGGAATGTTATAATTTTATTTAATCAAAATCTGATTAAATAAAAAAAATGGGAGGCTTTATGAAAGCGTTAATTTGTGATCCGGTTGCCGATTCATGTCTTGAAGCATTAAAAAACATTTCAGGTTTGGATGTTACTGTTAAAACAGGTATGAATCCTGATGAGTTAAAAGAAGTTGTACCAGAGTATAATATCGCAGTTGTACGTTCTGCCACAAAAATGAGAGCAGAAATTCTTGAAAAAGCTCAAAATATGAAACTTATTATCAGAGGTGGTGTTGGGCTTGATAATATTGACCTTGATAGAGCTAGAGAATTAGGAATTAAAGTTACAAATACTCCAAGTGCAAGCTCAGCTGCAGTTGCAGAATTAGCAATTGCCATGATGTTTACAATTGCAAGAAATCTCTATAATTCAACCACTTCAATGAAAGAAGGTAAATGGGAAAAGAAAAAATTCAAAGGGTTTGAACTAGCCGGAAAAACCCTTGGAATTATAGGAATTGGACGAATAGGACAACAGCTTGCGAAAGTTGCTAATGCTGTTGGTATGAAAGTAGTTGCCTGTGATGTTTTCAAAGTCGATAATCTTCCCTCATACATTGATTTCAAAGATAAAGAAGCTGTTTTATCATACGCCGACTTTATCTCACTTCACGTTCCTTTTACAGGCGAACCTGTAATTGCCGAAGATGAGCTTAAAAAAATGAAAAACACTTCATTTCTTATTAACTGTGCCCGCGGTGGTGTAGTTTGTGAAAAATCTCTGCTTAATGCTTTAAATAATGATGAAATTGCCGGAGCAGGAATTGATGTTTATGAAAAAGAACCAACAGATAATTCTGACCTTGTTAACCACGAAAAAGTTCTTGTGGCCTCTCCTCATGTTGGAGCACAGACAAAAGAAGCACAGGGGCGTGTTGGTGATGAAATAGTTTCAATTATTAAAGACTTTATATAGTAAATTTAAACTTGAGTGGTCAGGCCGACCTCTGCTGGCTTAAATTTGGGCTCGGCCTGACCCCATCAAATCAAGGATTTTCTCTATTTTCATTGAGAATTGCTGACAGGTTAAAATTTCTATTTTTTGCTAAACTCAAGTTATTTATTAAGGGAGGCAACAAGACTCCCTGCTTTTTTTTTAAATTCATTGACTGTTTTATTATTTTCTATAACTATATCAGGCTCTGGTTGCACTTCATTATATGATTTTTGAATTTTGTATATATTTTCAATATTTTTTCTTTTATCTTTATCCCTTAAACTTACTCTCTGAAGTATATTATGCAGCTTTGCACTCACCCATATAATTTTATCAACAAGCTTATATAAAGAAGCTTCATATAAAACAGCAGCCTCTACAACTATATAACTGTATTCAGATTTAAGCTCTTCTATATTTAAAATATTTTTCACTTCATTAAAAAGAAAGGGATGAACTATCTGATTAAGTTTATAAAGACTTTTTTTATCATTGAAGACAATTTTTCTCATCATTTTTTTATTCAGCTGATTATTTATAATCAGTTTGGAGCCGAAATTTTTTGAAATTAATTCAAGAATTTCCTGTTTATCGTTAATTAACTCTGAGGCCAGTTTGTCGCAGTTAATTATATAACTGTTTTGATTATTTTTAAAAAATTCAGACAACAATGTTTTTCCACTGCCAATTTTTCCACAAATACCTAAAATCATTATTAAAAATTTATTTCATCCATATTTTTTTCAATTTCCCCAAGATTTTCCAGGGCCTCTTTGTCCTTTTTCTCAATAATTGAGTCTTTAAGTTTTGCAGTATAAAATTTTAATGATTTAAACCTGTTCTGATATTTTTCAATTAAATAATTTAAACTTTCAGCCATTGATACGAACTTATCTCCCTGCCTCAGCTTTACTTTAAAGTTTAAGTTGCCATCTGCAATTTTATTTATGGATTTTTTTAATTTAAAACCAGGTCCTGCTATCTGATGAGATAGAAATAATCCAACAAACACAATTATCAAAAAGTCAATAAAAAGCAAAAAAAATATTTTATCACTCAAAAGCGTCCAGGCTTTTGATAAAAGAAGTGTAAACTGCTTATACTCTTCAGGTTCAAGAACGTTTAAAGTAAAATACTCTACAAAAAAATACAGATTAAAAAAAGTTATGAAAATAATAAAAAAAGTTAAAAAAAGCAGAGCAAATATAATTTCAGTCTGAAAACCCTTATCAACAAAATAATTTTTCCTGATATGCATAAAAAATCCCCTTAATCTTTTAAGATTTTATTTATTTTATTCTGAAGTTTTTCTGTAATATTTTTATCCTGACTTTCAATAATAACCTCAGATTTTAATGCCGCAGAGTGAATTCTAATGTAAAACCAGCTTTTATCTTTAAATATCATTTTTAAACCATCTGTTTGATAAATATCTTTTATATCTTCTTCTCTGAAAGAATCACTGAATTTTTTTAATTTACTAATTATTCTAAGCTTTTCCTCTTCTGAATTATGTTTTATTTCAAAACATTTTGAATAAAATTGTCCATACTCGCTATTGAATTCCTCAACCAGTTCAGTCAGGGATTTCTTCTTCAGACTCATTATTTCAATTATATAAAGAAGAAAAAGAACTGAATCTTTAACGGGAACATGATCAGAACTTGTTATACCACCAGAATTATCAGCTCCGAGAATCACCTTGTTTTTAATTAATCTTTCAACAATATGCCTGAATCCAGAATATGTTTCTTCTATTTCAACTCCATTTTTCTGACAAACTTCATCCACTAATGAGGTAGTTGAATTTGTTTTAACCACAATTCCATTTTTAGTTTTGTTTTTAATAATATATTCAAGAACAATTCCAAGGAGAATATCCCTATGGATTTTTTGTCCATTTGAATCAATAAAACATATATTTCCACCGTCAGAATCAAAAGCCACACCAAAATCAGCCTCAGTATTTTTAATGTTTTCTACAAGAAATTCCAGCTTACCTGAAACAGGGTCAGGCTTTATTCCATTAAAATAAGGATTAAATGTATGATTTAATTCTATCCATTCAACCCCTCTTGGTACTAATTTATTTAAAAAATGCCTCATACTGCCATTCATATAATCAACTACAATCTTTAAATCACTATCCTTAAATTTCTTTAAATCAATTATTCTGTTAACACATTTTGCATATTCTGAGTAAAAATCAATTGCCTGAAGAGAGTTTACGGCAATTCCCTTTTGAAAACCTTTTATTTCGATTTCTTCATCAAGGTCTTTAATCAATCTGATATTTCTTTCAATTTCCATTGAAATATGGCTGAAAGGAGGACCGGCATATTCGGGGAAAAAAAGCAGCCCATTGTTAAAATACTTCTGATTCTGCCCGGTAATATGAACAGCAGAGGCCCCTTTATAACTTTTCAAAGTTGCCGCAGTAAAAACAGAAGGAACATCTCTATCGGAAATACAGCAGTCAAGTTTATTACCCATTAGCACCTCTGCTACAAGCTGAGCGTGCTCATACGATAAGAAACGGCTATCATAACCAATTATCACCTTTTTTTTAGCAAGATCATGAGAAATTATGTATTTAGCAATAGCTTTGGCCAGGGTTTTAATATTAGAATAAATAAAATCATCTGAAATTTTACCATACCATCCATCATTATAAAATTTCATTTAAACCCCCTCATTAATTTTTTCTTTCATTAACTTTGCAGCATCTTCAGGAAGAACAGAATTAATATAAAAACCTGAACCCCATTCAAACCCTGCAACTTTTGTTACTCTAGGCATTATTTCAATATGCCAGTGATATAAAACAGGCACAACCTGGTTAACTGGTTTAGTATGAATAACTATATTATAGGCTAATGTATCAATAACCTTACATAAAGATAAAATAGTTTTTTTTAAAATACGGGCCAGATTATCAAACATTTCCTCAGGCGTATCCTCAAAGGATGAAATATGTTTTTTAGGATAAATATGTGTTTCATATGGAAACCGGGCCGCATATGTACATAATGATATAAAATCCTCATTATTTAATATTATTCTTTCGTTTTCAGCAAGTTCCTGGGCGGCAATATCACAGAATACACATCTTTCCCGGAAGCTGTAATATTCTTTTGCTCCGTCAATCTCTTCTTTAACTCTTTTTGGAACAATAGGCAGGCCAACAATATGAGAATGTGAATGTGAATGTTTAAACTTGGCCCCTGCCTCAGATCCATAATTTTTAACGGCAAGTATATACTGTATTCTATAATCGTTTTTAAGTTCCCCCATTCTTGTTTTTAACACCTTTAAATAGGTTTTTATTTCATCAAAACTTAAATTTGCAAGACTTCCCATATGATTAGGCGTTTCTATTATAAGTTCATGAAATCCTGTGGCACTCATGCTATCATATATACCATGGCCCTTTTTTTTAACATCTCCTCTATTTTCAAGAATGGAATATTTGTCAGGAATTACTCTTGCCTTCCACCCTGGGCCGTTTTCTTCGCCATTTTCCCGGAGTGCAAAAATTTCAGGAGGAGTCATATCTTCGTTTCCTTCGCAGAAAGGGCAGTTTTTGTCATCAGTAATATCTGTTACATGACCAAAATCTCTTGGTCTCTTGCTTCTATCAGAAGATATTATTACCCAGCGTCGTGTAATTGGGTCTTTTCTGTAATCTCTCATTGTTAATATTTCTCCGGATTTTTTTTTGTATATTTTTCATACAGTTTCTTATAAGTTTTGGCTGTTTCATCCCATGAAAAATTCTGCTTCATACAATTTTTAATTAAACTTTTAAAATCTTTTTCTTTTTTAAAAACATCAAGCGCCCTGTTTATCGTATAATTAAAAGAATCAGAGTCAAAGTTTCTGAAAACAAATCCCGTCGCCTTTTTTTCTTTTTCGCTCCAATCATCTACAGTATCAGCAAGCCCTCCTGTTTTTCTTACAACAGGAATGTTTCCATATCTCATTGATATTAGCTGACTTAAACCACAGGGCTCAAATTTTGAGGGCATAAGAAAAAAATCACCGCCAGCATAAAGCTGATGCGCAAGTTCAAAATCATATCTAAGAAATACCCTTATATTCTGAGGGAATTTTTTTTCAAACTCTTTTAGAAGCTCTTCATAAAAAGTGTCCCCACTTCCAAGAATTATGAGATAATGACCTTTTTTCACGATGTTTGAGGCAGAATTAATAATAAGGTCTATCCCTTTCTGATCCGCCAGTCTAGTTATTGAAACAAATAGGGCCCTGTCCTTTTTAAAGGGAAGATTTACCTTTTTTAAAAGTTCTTTTTTATTAGGTTCTTTTTCGGCAATTTTTAAATATGAGTAGTTATTAAATATTTTATTATCTTTGAGAGGATTCCATTCATCCTTATCTATTCCATTTATAACACCATAATAATCCTTACGCTTCCATTCAAGAAGCCCCTGAAGACCAAAACCATATTCTGGGGTAAAGGTTTCGTCTCTATAAGTTGGACTTACTGTGTTTACAAAATCTGAATAAATAATACCAGCTTTTAAAAAACTCCCTTTTCCAAAGAATTCAAGCTTATCGGGTGTAAAATAATAGGAGTTCAGCTCAAGAGAGTATAAATCAGTAAAATCAAATAAGCCCTGAAATGCTATATTATGAATAGTATAACCAAAAACCGTGTTTTTAAATTTATTATTCCCCCGGGCATAAAGAGATACAAGTCCGGTCTGCCAGTCATGACAGTGAACAACATCTGGAATATTATTATATTTTTCCAGAAAGTTAAGTGCCGCCTTTGAAAAAAATGCAAAACGCTGCGGATTATCTTCATAATCACCATAGATTTTATCTCTATAAAAATAGGAGTGTTCACCTATAAAATAAACTGTCAACTTTCTTTTAATTTTAGTTTTTTTAACAATAACTGTTTTAAGCCCCAGGGGCGTTTCCATTGGAAAGTCAGCATAGTAATCCAGAGAATAATTTTCTATTATATCTTTATAAAGTGGTACAATAATGTTTATTTCATTTTTAGACTTAGCCTGAGCTTTTGGCAGTGACCCCGTAACATCGGCCAGTCCACCAGTTTTTATAAAAGGATTTAACTCTGAACAAATATGGGTAATATTCATAAGACCTCCAGTTATTCCTAAAATGCCTCTCTTAAAATCCCGGCAGCTTTTTCAGGGCTTGTTTCATTTACATAAAACCCCGAGCCCCATTCAAAACCGGCCACCTTTGTCAGCCGGGGCATAATCTCAATATGCCAGTGATAGTAATCCCCACAATTATTTTCAAAAGGAGCTGTATGTATTACAAAATTAAAAGGAAGGTTTTTAAAAACTTTTTCTAATCTGTTAATACATTCTTTAATTATAACAGCTAAATTTTTCAATTCACAATTTTTTATATTTCCAAAGCTGGAATTATGAAGTTCAGGTAAAATCCATGTTTCAAAAGGAAATCTTGGAGCATAGGGAACAAACGCATAAAAATCCTGATTAAAAGTTATTAATCTCTCTTTATCTTTTTTTTCCTGATTAATTAAATCGCAGAATAAACATCTTTCTTTATAATTAAAATATTTTTTTGAAAAAAGAAGCTCGTTCATTACGATTTTTGGAACAACAGGCGTAGCAACAAGCTGTGCATGTGAATGGGAAAGTGAAGCCCCCGCAGAAGCTCCGTAATTTTTAAAAAAAAGTACATATTTTAAATTCTTATCTTTTTTTAATTCTCTGTACCTTTTTACCATGGCCTCAAGAACTTTTTCTATCTTTTCGGGACTTGTCTTGTGAAACGGGACAAAATGTTCATAACTGTCAATTATAACCTCATGATAGCCGTAACCACTCATTTTATCATAAACACCGTCCGCCTCTTTTTCAAGCTCTACCTCAGAAATCAGGGCAGGAAATTTATTATTTACAATTCTTGCAGCCCATCGATTATTATATGATGTTCTTAAAATCTCCTTTTCAATCATATGTGAATTTTTATCGCAGAAAGGACAATTTTCTGTGTTGTTGGAATTCTTAGCCTCGTTATAAAGATAATCTTCAGGATTTAACTCCTTGTCAGATATAATAATCCATCTTTGTGAAACTGGATCCTTCCTTAATTCTGCCATTTTACTATCCTCTTTTTAAACTCTCTATTTTTTCTCTGTAATTATCTGAACCAAAAATATAAGACCCGGCAACCACAACATCTGCACCGGCTTTTTTTATATCAGCAATATTTTTATTATTAATTCCCCCGTCAACCTGTATTTTTACATGAGGAGGGCAGATTTGTCTAACCTCTTTAATTTTTTCTAATGATGATGGTATAAATTTCTGTCCTGAAAAACCTGGATTAACCGACATTATAAGCACAACATCAACAATATCTTTTATATATTTTAAATTATTCATGGAAGTGGCAGGATTGTATGTTACTCCGGCCTTTATCCCGAGTTCTTTTATATAATTCAGAGTTTTATTAAGGTGAGGGCAGGTTTCTGAATGTACAGTTATAATATCGGCTCCGGCCTCAACAAAAGATTCTATATATTTATCAGGATTGGTTATCATTAAATGACAATCCAGAATAAGATTTTCTGATATTTTTTTCAAATTTTTAATTACTACTGGACCAATTGTAATATTAGGAACATAATGCCCGTCCATCACATCAACGTGAATCCAGTCGGCACCAGCTTCTTTTACATTATTAACCTCTTCACCAAGTATATTAAAATCTGAAGATAATATTGATGGTGCTACTAACATAATAATCTCCCTTAAAACAGAAGCGTGTAAATAAAATAAATTAACGCAAGAATTACCGAGAAGGCAGAAACTAAAAATATTATCTGCTTTCTTAATACTCCCGGTTCTTCCTCTGGAATATTGAATATTTTATCCTCTTTTGTTTTTTTAGAATAATTTTTATTTTTTCCATTAAATCTCTTATTAAAAACATATTCATTAACACCGAGTTCATTTGTAACATCACTTGCAGTTTTCATTGTTTTTTCTTTTCTATCTTTTTTTTCTATATATTGTTTTAAATCATCTAAAAATTCCTCAATACTTTTATATCTATCAAGTATATTACGGGTAACTGAATGATAAATCACTTTTTCAATTCCTTCTTTTTTTTCGGGAGACTCAATATCTGCAAATGTTATATTCCACCTTGTATCAAGTAGATTTTCATCCAGCATAGAAATATCTGTTACAGGTAAATCCTTATCCCTGAGAGGAAACTTAAGTGTGAAAAGTTCATATAAAACAACTCCCAGAAAAAAAATATCCGGGTCAATACCCTCGTTTTCTTTTATTTTAACAGGAAGCGGAGATAAAATTGACCTGGGAACGTTAAAAGATAAAATTTTAACCTTCATATCATCTGTAATAATTATATTTGAATGTTTAACAGTTCTGTATTTAACTCCCTTATCAAAGGCATATTTCAAAACAGAGGCAAGCTGATTTACAATCTGAATAACCTGCCAGAAATCAAATTTTTTCTTCTGGCTTATATACTGATAAAGACTTTTTCCCTCAATATATTCAGTAACCACATATAAAATACCGTTTTTAAAATCAACATCATATACTTTTACTACGTTTTCATGTTTTATTTTTGCAAGGGATTTTACTTCTTCTGTGAAAAATTTAATTTTTTTCTTATCTTTAAGAAGTGACTGCTTTACAACCTTGATAAATACTGGAGATTCATTTTTTATATTAATTCCTCTGAAAGTATAAAATCTTTCATTTTCTCCAATTCTCTGTAATATCTGATATTTTTGTTTTAATACTAGTCCGATTATTTTCAATATTCTCTCTCATCGACTTTTAAATTGTCTATATAAATTAAAGCTTTCATTCTTCCGCTGCCATGCAAAGTAAAAGAAGCTCTTGCTTCCGGAGAGTATGTGCTTCTGTGAACCTCTCTGATGCCGAGGTCATCAATCAATATAACTTTAAGCTCTTTTTCTCCTCTTCCGTCTGGAATTTCATATTCAAAATTCACCGTTTTTCTCTTGGTTTCCTGTCGGCTGGTGGTTCGATTCCGGTTCACTCTCAAGTTTATTTCTGCCCCTTTTTCAAGTCTGGTTCCAGAAGCTGGCTGTTGATCAATTATTTCGCCGGGTTCTTTTTCATCTGCAAAATCGTATTTTATGTTTCCAACTTCAAGCCCCATCATTCTAATTGTATCTTTGACATTATTATAATTCCCCCCGATAAATTCGGGAAGAATTACATACTCAGTTTTATCACCTTTGGAAACAAGCATACTTATAAACTGCCCCTCTCTATAATTTATGCCAGCCAGAGGCTGTTGAGAAACAATAACCCCCTCTGGTTCATCAGAATAAACGTAGCTTTTACGTCCAATAGAAAAGTTATTCTGAAGAATTACTCTTTCTGCTTCTCTGACAGAAATCCCCCTGAGATTGGGAGTTATACTTTCTTTTTTCCCTTTGCTTATTATAAACTCAATTGTGCGCCCTTTTTTTACAGAAAAATTACTAATAGGATCCTGTTTAATAATATAATTTTTTTCAAGATGCTCATCATGGGCTTCACCCTTAACTTCAAGACGCAGTTTATATCTGGGGGCCAGTTCCATAGCATCATTAAGAGACATTCCTACAAAATCCGGAACTCGAACCTGCCCCTCGTTAAAAAAATCCTCAATAACATAAATAGTTCCGACAAACATGCCTCTTACCAGAACCACAAATGTAATAATATATAAAATAGCAGTAAATATACTTCCGTCTTTTTTCTTTTTCATTATTGACCTCGAAGAAATGATATATTTTTTAATTTTTTTTGTCAAAACCCTGAAAGAAATTAACAACCTTTTTTATTTCTTTCAAATCAAATCCTGTTGAAACACAGGGACCATCTTCTCCAATCTGATTTAAGATTCCAATAACAGGTATTTTTTTTATTTCTTTCAGTCCGGATAAGAGATCGCGATGACATGCAACCGCAACAACTGCGGAAGGTTTTATTTCTCTGATAATACGTCTTGCAAGTGTACCGCCTGTTGCAATTGCAAGTTTAAGATTATTATTTTTACAATAATTTACCAGTTTTCCAACATCACATTGTCCACAGTGATTACAATTTTCAGGATTAAAAGTAATACGTATTTTACAAAGTTTATACTGAACACAGTGCGGCATTAATATCAGGATATCTTCGGCATTAAAATTAAAATTTCTTTTTAATATTTTATTATTATGTCTGTTAATTATTTTTTCAGACTTTCTTCTTTTTAAGCCCTCTTTATCAGAATTAAATAAAAAATTCCGGATTAAACCCATATTGCCTTTTCCCAGGATTCTACAATATTAACATGATTACTGTAATTTCCCATTTGTTCAAGAATTTTATCTGAACAGTTCAGCAGATACAGCTCGGCTGTTTTCTGTTTAACAACATCTTTTACTTTTAAAAGAAATCTTACTCCCGACATATCAATACTGTCTAAGTTTTGCATATCAAAAAAATAAAATTTATCAATTTGAATATTATTTAAAACAGGTTCATTAATTTCATCTGTTGTCATAGCAGATAACTCACCATAAAAGTCAAATTTCTTGATTTTATAACCAAAATATCTAATATCAACTTTAAGCAAATTATTAGATAAATCCAGCTGCTCTATCAGCTTGCCATTTTTTACAGCCTTTGAAAGATAAGTCTGAATTTTTGGAAGCGAGTATGGCTTTTTTAAAAAATAATCTGCCCCGGCCCTCATAGTTTTTTTTAAAAGTTTGATATCTGCACTCGAACTGATGATAAAAAAAATCTTTTTATAAAACTCATTTGAAACAGATAGAAATTTATTCAAAGGATTTTTAATTCTGTCAAAATCAAAAAAGATAATGTAAGGATCAAAACTGGAAATTAAATCATAGGCTTTATCTGGTTCGCAATACTTTACGTTCATTTCAAGGTTTTCAAGATAGCTCTTTAATATATTATGCTCAACAGTATTTTTTGAAACTACCATAATTCTAATATCCCAGAAAGATTTATGAGGCATAAGGTTAAAGTTTACATCTTTGTCAAAAAAATCGTACTTCTCGTTTTTAAGCTCAAGTCTTTTTTTTAAATCATAAAGCTGTCTTAATGAATAATTGTTTTTTAGAATATTTTTAACCTTTTCAACAACTTCAGCATTAGAATTTTTATAAAGAGTGATAATACTTTCAGCATTAATATTCTTTATGTTTTTTTCCAGATAATCCAGTATATATAAGACAATTTCAGGTTCAATTCCATGCCGTATTTTTTTTAAAAAGAAATTAAATATATTGTCTGAAAAATCCTTAAAACAATAATCAATATAATTTTTTTTTACATTAATATCATTAATTTTTTCATAAAAAGAAAAAATATCCTCTGCTGAAACTTTCTCTTTAATTAAAAAAGTGATTTTCTCATCATCGGAAATAGAAGTCTGCAGTGAATTTTCTAACTCAATTTTATACTGTCTTATTAACTCATCTTTCCCGGGTTTTCCTTCAATATAAACGAACCCAATCCCAAGTGATTTTATTTTTTTTATAACGTCCTCAGAAATTACTTTACCAGACTTATATAAAATTGAATCACGCTGAGTTACTTCCTTGGCTAAAACATCTTCTTCTTTTAATTCATCTACTAATTTTAATATCATACTTGAAATACCTTGAATTTTTTTTTAAGAGTATCGTATAATTGATTTAATTTCAAGTTTATGTTAGATTAAACAAAAATACAAAATCAAAAAAATTACAGGAAGGAGCTTTAATATGGATTACAAAGAATTTATAAACTATGAACTGGCCGAAAATCTTGACAATATTTTTAAAAAAATGAACGATATGAACATCATAAATAAAAACGAGGTTAAATATAATCTAAAAGTTCTTGAAGAATTAAGAGAAGAAATGAAAAACAATAATCAACCTAAAAAAAAATCTGATAAAAAGAAAAAATGATTGAAAAATATTTAAACGACAAACTCCTTTATAAAAAGGGGAAAAACGTTTTTATAAATAAAAATAATGCTGTAGAATTTTTACAGAATGAAAATATTACAAATCAGGATAAAATTAAGTTTCTTGAATATATTAGAATTCTTGAAGACTACAGTGCTTTAAATAATCTGTTAAAAAATTTCAGTCTCTTTAACACAGAAATTAGAAACTTTATTATAACCCTGATTAACGAGCTTCCTTTTGTCAAAATTAAAGATTCTCTTAAAAAATTATTATATCATCGGGATAATGATATTAAGCTGAACACCTTAAAATCTATCAGAAAATGTTCAAATCCTGATATATTAAATTTAATAAAACCTCTAACCGAAAGCGGTAATCAGTTAATAAAAATTAACGCCTGGAATTCTTATTACCTTATCATTAACAACATTATATCAAATGATTTTAATGTGTTTTTATACTCCGATGACCAGCAGATAAAAGAAAGCGCTTATGAAAGTGTTAAAAATATTATTAATTCCCATAAAAATATTGAAGAACTTATAGATAGCCCTGTTGCTTCAGAATTTGATTCTGTTCAAAAAACTGAAAATAAAAATTCTGATAAATATTTTTTACTGAAAACTATAAAAAAAATCGAAAAAAACCAGAAATATACTTTTATATCTATCATTTCAATTTTTATATTACTCACAATTATTTTTTTATCTAACTTTCATTTTCATAACATACAGAAAGATATTTTCGCTTATAATAATATAACTAATGATAAAAAAGGCAGAGTTTTTTCTTTTTTAAAAAATGAAGAAACAAAACAGGACAAAATAGATTACAGTAAAATAAACTCTGAAATTATTAAAAACTATTTTGAGTTCAAATCTAATTTAAGAGAAAAAAATTTTACCGGGGCCGCCTCTTCATTTTTTGAAATGAGTGAATATTCTGCAGATAATATAGATGAATATATACAACTTATAACTGGTTTAAAAAAAAGCGGGGAATTAGATACTGCAGTTAAAATAGGAAAAAAACTGCTTTATCTTAACTCTAATAAAATTAATGAAACATTACTTTCTCTTTATAAAGAAACAGACGTTAAAAAAGCTCTTCAATTTGAAAGAGTTTTTGCCTTAAATGATATTGAAACTTTAAATATGGGTTTTAACTTTTATAAAAATAAAGATTTAAATAAAACCCTGTTTTATGTTGAGAAACTAATTAGCCTGTCTAAAACCCCTCTTGAAAAAGAGGCATATATAATAAAACTTCATGATATTTATCAAAAACAGGGTAAAATTGAATTTTTCTCATCAATATTTGACGACCTTACAAAAAATCTTCCAGAAACAACAAAACTAAAATCATTAAAAGAATCACTTTAAAACACTTCTATTTTTACAGGCAATTCTAAATTTATCAGAAAATACTGTTTCCATTATGAATTGCTTTATTTTTACTTGACCTTTTTTAAAATTTAAATTTAAATAGATAATTACAGATAAACGTTTACCAAAAATATAAAAAGACTGGGAGGTTTTATTATGATTAGAATTAAGCCATTTAAAGGCGTTAGACCGGCAGAAGAACATGCTCAAAAAGTTGCTGCTTTCCCCTATGATGTTGTAAACACCGAAGAAGCCAGAGAAATTGCTTCTGGAAATGATTACAGTTTTTTACATGTTTCAAAACCCGAAATTGATTTACCGGCAGGAAATGATTTATATTCAGATGAGGTTTATAAAAAAGGGAAAGAAAATTATGAGAATTTAAAAAAAAATAATATTCTAATAAAGGAAAAGGAAGATTCATTATATATTTATACTGAAAAAATGGGAGATATATATCAGAAAGGGCTTGTTGTATGTTGTCATATAGATGATTATCTTGAAAACAGAATAAAAAAACACGAGCATACAAGAACCGCCAAAGAAGAAGATAGAATTAAACATGTGGACACAGTCAACGCTAATACAGGGCCGGTTTTTTTAACGTATAAACAAAACCGGGAAATACAGTACATTATTGATTCCTGGATTAATTCATATTCTCCTGTATATAATATTAAAACAGAGGATGGAATAGAGCATAAATTTTATAAAATTAACGACAGAGATATTCTAAAAAAACTTATTGAAAAATTTAATGATGTTGAAGCCCTTTATGTTGCAGATGGTCATCACCGGTCGGCTGCCGCCGCAAAAACCGGTGACCGCAGGAGACAGGCAAACCCGGATCATACAGGCAATGAAGAGTATAACTGGTTTTTATCAATTATTTTTCCTCACAATGAGCTCTATATTATGGATTACAATCGTGCAGTTAAAGATTTAAACGGTCTTTGCAGCGAAGACTTTCTTAAAGAAATTTCAAATAATTTCACAATTGAGGAACAAAATCAAAAATATAAACCTGAAAAAAAACACACTTTTGGAATGTTTTTAGAAGACAAATGGTATAAACTAACCCCCATAAAAGATACTTTTAATGAAGCTGATGTAATAGACTCACTTGATGTAAGTATATTATATAAAAATCTTCTTAAACCTGTATTAAACATTGGTGATCCAAAAACTGACGACAGAATTGATTTTATCGGAGGCATAAGAGGTCTTGAAGAACTTGAAAGAATTGTAAAGAATAATAAATTCAAAGTAAGTTTTTCAATGTATCCTACATCAATAAATGATCTAATGAATGTTGCAGATGCTGACGAAGTTATGCCACCTAAATCAACCTGGTTTGAACCGAAATTAAGAAGCGGTTTAATTGTTCATGAATTAGAATAAAACAGAAATAAAAAAAGGGGGGGCAAATTCAACGGCCCCCTTTTTTTATGAATTAAACTTTTTAACCATTACGACTTTTTTTCCATTTTCCTTGTACTCAATTTCATCCATTAAACTTCTGGTTATCAACATTCCACGACCGCGCATCCTGAACATATCGGCGTTTTCAAGCCGATCTAATGTATCAACAGGATCAAATCCCTTTCCTTCATCTTTTATTGAAATAATAATTTTATTTTTAAAAACATCACATTCGACAAAAACCTTTTTTTCCACCTGTTTGCGATTTCCATGCTCAATAGCATTTGCACACATTTCATTCAAAGAATAAATCAAATCCGACACCATCTGTTCCTGAGCAACTGTATTTGAGAAAATCCATTTGGCCATATCATTGATTTCTTTAATATATGAAAAATCACTTTTAAGCTCGAATTTTATGTTGTACATTCTTCCTGAGTTTATAAGCTTTTCATTTTTTTTCAAAACATTCTTAATTGTATCTACAATAAATTCTTCAGAAGCTGGTTTGACAATATATTCATCGGCACCAACCTGAAACCCTTTTTTAATATTTTCACTTTCCCCAAGGGCCGAAAGCATTATTATAGGCAGTTTATTATAATCCCTCTGCATTTTAAGAATTTTTGCCACCTGAAACCCATCAAGTATTGGAAGCATAATATCAAGAAGAACTATATCAATTTTATTTTCTGAATCATAAATATATTCAAGACCGGAAAAAGCATCAGGCGCCTTCAACACGTTTGCACCATGCTTTTTTAAGAAAAACTCAATAATATTTAAAATATCTTTCTCATCGTCAACAACTAAAACTTTTTTATTTTTTAACAACTAAACATACCCCAAGCCAACTATATTTAATACATTAATTAATATATTTTATCAAACTACCATGTTTTTTTCAAGCTGAATATTTTAGCCCCAGAACGCGGTATTTGCTCATCGGCAATTTTTCCAGAAGAAGCGTTTGCTTTATAATCAAATAAATATTCATGCCATGTTCCATCATGAGGTACAGGTATATCAACCCATTGATCCTGATCTGAGAAATTCAGAGCAACTATTATTATATCACCATGATTATCCCATCTTTTGTAAATTAAGACGTTTTCATTATTATATCTGTAAACCTCTTCAATATTATTCTGTCTTAAAGCCATATGATTTTTCCTTAAATTTATAAGTGCCCTAAAATGAGAATATAATTCACTGCCGGGATAACTTTCGTTTAACTTATCCCAATCAATCTTATTCGGATCAAGTGTTCTAGCACTATCCATACCAAACTCCTGACCATGATAAATCATAGGCACCCCGGCTGAAGTAAATAGAGCAACTGCGCCTAGTTTTGCCTTTCTAACAGCTTTATGATAATCAATATGAGGATTAGTCATAGCCTCATATATTACGCGCTCTTCATCATGATTTTCTGTAAAATTAATTACCTGAGTGTGATCATTATAACCAAGCTGTTCATAATCAATTCCCTGCATAGTTCTTTTAAGATTTCCAAAGTAAAAGTCATCTTTATACTTTCCCTCACGAAGATTTGCCTTTAACTGATGATGAAAAATATCATTCCACTGAGCATCTATTTCAGTTGTATGTGTCATATGCGGGTTCATTGGGAGATTTTCTGCAATTTGATAAATATATTTACCCATGGCATTACCAGCCATTCTTGCCTCCCAGGAAATAAAACTCATACCATCTGTGCCATCATATCCAATACCACTTGTATAATCATATCTGAAGCCGTCAATTCTAAACTCTCTCACCCAGTAATGGACAACATCGCGGGCATGTCTTTTTGTCGCATCTGCCCAGACATCAAAGTTAGGCATTCCCCATTCATTACCAACATTATTAAAGTATGGATTTGAATGATAATTGTAAAGATGATTAAAAGGGTGGTCATGTGAACAGTGATTAAATACATTATCAAGAATTACTCCTATACCGTTATTATGAAGTTCATTTATCAAAGCTTTTAATTCATTAGGTGTACCATAAGCGTTTTCAGGCGCAAAATAATATGCCGGATTGTATCCCCATGAAATATCTCCTGGAAATTCTTTAATTGGCATTATTTTAACAGCATTAATTCCAAGCTCTGCAAGATATGGTATTCTTTCCCTGGCACCGTTAAATGTACCTTCCGGAGAAAAATCACCTATATGCATTTCATATATTATTAAATCGTTCTGATTAGCCATGTGAAAATCATCATTAGTCCATTCAAATTCAGGTTCTCCAACTCTTAAAACAGCATTAGGACCATGAAAGTCCCAGTCAACCTCACGAGCATATGGATCACCAATATACTTTTCACCATTAATCAGGTATTGATATCTATATTGACCATTTGAAAGCTGAATATGAGTTTTCCAATATCCATTACCATCAAGTTCTAAAAGGTTGGCTTCTTTGTCCCAGTCATTAAAATCACCAACAACAGATACGGTCTGTTTGCCTGGCGCCCAGAATCTAAAATAAACGTCATTTCCTTCAACAGTAACTCCCTGATCATACTCATATGCAAAAAAAGTAAATGAAAAAACAAGTAAAAACAAAAGGAAAATTTTAGTTTTTCTAATCATAAGGATTCCCCCATACTTAATTCAATATTCTAATTCTGTTTAATTATAACATAATTTTTTTTATAACGTAATATATTTTTCCTGCAATTCTCAATAAGAATTTAGGCTCTATAATTTTTTTAATTGACTTTTTATGGTTAATTTAGTAAAATATTAAAAAATACTTTAAATTCAGGGAGCAATTATACATGGAATTATTTACTTTTATAAAACAGTCTATTTTTAATCCTGTGAATGTTGGAACAGCTATGCCATGCTCAAAATATGCTGCTCGAAAAATGGTTTCAGATATTGATTTTTCAAAATCTAAATATATTGTTGAATATGGACCAGGTACAGGTGTATTTACAGAAGAACTAATAAAAAAATGCAATGATGATACTGTTATTTTAACAATAGAAATTAATGAACCTTTTTCAAAACTTCTGAAAAAGAAATATGGTCATATTGAAAACCTTCATATTGTGCAGGGGTCTGCTGAAAACATTGATGAATATATGAAAGAGTTTGATATGCCTCGTATTGATTATATTGTTTCGGCTCTTCCCTATACCTGTCTGCCGGAAAATGTTTCTAATACTATTTTAAATAAGTCAATACAGCTACTTGATAAAAATGGTAAATTCAGCACAATACAGTATTCAAAAGCAAAACATAAATACTTTAAAACTTTTTTTAATAAAATTGATGTAAAAAGAGTTATAAGAAATATTCCGCCAACTTATATTTTCTGCTGTAATAATGTAGAAGAGGCAAAATCTGAGAAAAAGGCCTCTTAACCCCATTTTTCATTTTTTACATTTTCGGCAAGCCTTGAATAAATTAATGCTCTTATTTCAGGAAAATTTGTTAACATTTTTTCAATTAATTTTTCATCAGAGCCTGTTTCCATTATTTCGTTTAACTCAAGCGATATTTCAATACAATTAGAAACAAGACCTGAAAGCTCCATAAGCAAATCATTTTCTTCTCTTGAGTTAGAAATTTTTTCTTCCTGCTCAGCATTTAATTTTATAAGATTATCCTCGCCACAACCGGGACATTTTTCAACTTTTCTTTCATCAATAATAAAATCACATTTTGAACATTTAAACATCATAATAATAAACCTCCGCATCTACTTTAAAAAAATATTCTTCTAACCTAATCTGCACTAAAAAACATTAGTTGTCAACAAAACAATTCTAAACTCAAGTTCTAAAAATACCAGAAAAAATTTTTATTTGTATAGAGCCTGAGAAGTATAAGATTTTTTACATTTCTTTAAACCTTTAAGCCCGCCCTGATATAGAAGTTCTCCACCACCTTCACCACCATCAGGACCAAGATCAATTATATAATCTGCAAACTTAATAACGTCTAAATTATGTTCAATAACAACAACAGTATTTCCCCGGGCAGTAAGCCTGTCAAGCACAACAAGAAGCTTACTGACATCATCAAAATGAAGCCCAGTAGTAGGCTCGTCTAAAATATACAAAGTATCTCCGCTTGAAACCCGCGAAAGCTCGGTTGAAAGTTTAACTCTCTGAGCCTCACCACCGGATAGGGTAGTTGCGGGCTGTCCAAGATGCATATAAGACAAACCAACATCGTTAAGAGTTTTTAATTTTCTTTTTAAGGCATTATGATTTTCAAAAAAATAAAGCGCCTCTTCAACCGTCATATCAAGAATCTGAGCAATATTTTTACCCCTGTATTTAATTTCAAGAGTTTCTTCATTATAGCGGGCACCTTTACATTCCTCACATTCAATATAAACATCAGGCAGAAACTGCATTTCAATCTTTTTTATACCCTGCCCCTCACATATTTCGCATCTCCCCCCTTTGACGTTAAAGGAAAATCTGCCAATTTTATATCCACGCATCTTAGCCTCATCAGTCATTGTCATAATCTTTCTAATATGAGTAAACAAACCAGTATAGGTAGCAGGATTAGACCGCGGAGTTTTACCTATAGGCATCTGATCAATCATAACAACTTTTTTTAAATCAGGGGGAATTTCAAGAGATTTATGGGAAAGCGAAAAATGCGCACCCTTATAAATTTTTTTCATTAAAGCCTCATATAGAGTATCGTTAATTAAAGTTGATTTTCCAGACCCTGATACTCCAGCAACCACAACAAATCTTCCCTCTGGAATATTTATATCTATGTTTTTTAAATTATGACCTCTGCAGCCTTTTAATTTAATAAAATTATTACTTTCTAATCTTTCTGACTTCTGGGTAAAAACACGTTTTTCCCGTCTTAAGTATTTGGCCGTAATTGATTTTTTATCTTTTAAAAGTTTTTTTACATTTCCAGAAAAAACTACTTCACCACCATGAATTCCAGCTCCAGGTCCCATATCAACAACATAATCTGCCTTTCTTATAGTTTCTTCATCATGTTCCACAACAAGCACTGTATTACCAAGATTACGGAGTCCTTCAAGTGTATCAAGAAGTTTTTTATTATCTTTCTGATGCAATCCAATAGAGGGCTCATCAAGAACGTAAAGCACGCCGGTAAGACCAGTTCCAAGCTGAGTGGCAAGCCTTATTCGCTGATACTCCCCGCCCGAAAGTGTATAAGCAAGCCTGTCAAGATTCAAATACGACAACCCGACATTCTGAAGGAATAAAAGCCTGTTTTTCACCTCTCTGAAAACCTGTTTTGCAATAAAAGCCTTTTCTTTAGAAAGATTCAGTTTATGAACAAATTTAAGAGCGTTTTTAATTGAGAAGGCTGAAAACTCTGCAATATTTATCCCCCCCACTCTAACAGCCAATGCTGCCCGGCTTAATCTGGCGCCGTTGCAGGAAGGACATAAATCCATATTCATGAACTTTTCAATTTTTTTTCTTGAACCTTCAGAGTCTGTATCATTATATACTCTTTCTAACCGGGAAATAAAACCCTCAACTTTTTTGTATGTTTCATAGTTAAATCTGGCTTTTTTTGTTTTAATTTTAAGATTAATTTTTCTATCTGTACCGTACAAAAAAATATTTTTATGATAAGTTGATAAGTCTTTAAACTTTGTATCAGGCGGAATATTATATTCATCTATTATTGAAGAAATTATACTATTGTAGTAACCTTCCGATTTTTTGTTTCTGAAGGGAATAAAAGGATTTCTGGAAATCTCAACCTCATCATCAATAATTAATGAAGGTTCCACACTTTTTGTAAAACCTATACCCTCGCATTTTGGACAGGCCCCGAAAGGGCTGTTAAATGAAAAAAAACGGGGATTTATCTCAGGAAGCGAAAAACCGCATTCAGGACAGGCAAAATGTTCAGAAAATAAATGTTCTTTTTGTGTACTGTATTCTTCTACAATAACAGTTCTGTGCCCCATATTCAAGGCAAGTTCTACAGAACTTGATAATCTTTCTTTGTTCTGAGCCGTGTTTTTTATTCTGTCTACTACAATTTGAATAGTATGTTTTTTATGACGGTCAAGCTCAGGTATTTCTTCAATATCATAATACTCATTATCAATTTTTATTTTAGTAAAGCCACCCTTTTGAATTTTTTCAATTATTTTCTTATGCTCCCCTTTTTTGGAAGAAATAATCGGAGCTAAAAGAATAAGACGTATATTTTCGGGGAACTTTTTTATATCTTTTAAAATATCCTGTTTATAACGACTTTGAATTTTTATATCACAGTACGGACAGAATACATCACCGACTCTTGCATAAAGAAGCCGGAGATAATCATAAATTTCTGTAATTGTTCCTACTGTTGAACGGGGATTATGGGCAAATCCCCTCTGTTCAATGACAATAGCCGGAGAAAGCCCCTCTATATTTTCAACATCAGGTTTTTTCATAATACCAAGAAACTGTCTTGCATAATGAGAAAGACTTTCAACATATCTTCGCTGCCCCTCAGCATATACTGTATCAAAAGCCAAGGAAGATTTCCCAGAACCTGATAATCCTGTGACTACAGATATTGAGTTTCTGGGAATATTTACATCTATATTTTTTAAATTATGTTCACATGCACCTTTTATTTTTATCATATAAAAACAATAGCGAAAAAAAACCGAAAAGTCAAGAGGAGGCTATTTTAAAACTTCCTGACCATAAGTACAAGAGGATCCCAAAGTCCTGAAAGCAGAGGGTGATAGCCAAAATCCAACTTCTGAATATCTTTTAAGGTCATTTTATTATTAATCATTATCGAGGCACAGTTTATTTTACCATGAACCTCTGCATCACCAGCCATCTGAACACCCAGAAGTTGTTTTGAATATTTATCAATAATATATTTTATCAAAATTTTTTGATTCGAAACATAACCAGGTTTTAATCTAAAACTTGACATTCTGGCAATATAATTATAGTTATTTTTTATGGCGAGACTTTCGGTTAAACCAACACTGGCAATTTCAACATCAAAAGCTTCAAGCATAGAGTTTCCCAGTACTTTGACCTCTTCTTTTGCAACTTCAAGATTTCTGCCCACAGTTTTACCAGCTCTGTTTGCGTTGGTTCCAAGAGGTATATAAACATTTTTTTTAAGCAAGTCATGATAAATCTCAGCACAGTCCCCGGCCGCAAAAACATTGTGATTACTTGTCTGCCCCTTTGAGTTAACCTCAATTGCACCAGTTTCACCAATTTTTATCCCAGCCTTCTGCGCCAGCTCTGTTTCGGGAATAACACCCGCACTGACAATTATCATATCACATGGTAATTTTTCGCCATTTGAAAGAGAAACACTTCTAACTTTATTATTTTCTTCATTTAAACTGCTGATACCTATTTCTTCATATAAAGTGAATTTTTTATTATTATTTATTTTATTGTACACAGGTTTTAAAACATCTTTATCAAAAACTGATAAAATCCTGTTTAACTCAACCATTGAAACATCTATACCAGATTTAACAAGATTATCCGCAACTTCAATACCAATATATCCGCCACCAATAATCATAACTTTTTTTACATTATTCTCGTTTATAAATTTTTTTACGTTTACAACATGCTCTATTTTAGTAAAATGGAACAGGTTTTTAAGATTTTCTTTTTCAAAAGGTAGTTTTCTAGGATAGGCTCCTGTTGCAATTATAAGTTTATCCCAGCCAAACTCCTGTTCTTTATTGTTAAATAATGCAGTAATTTTTCTATCACGGCTGTTTATATCAATAACCGGAGTGTTTTTATAAACTTTTACATCTTTTTTTTCAAAATAGGAAGGGGGCTTTGCCATTAAATCATCAGGGTTTTCTAACATTCCACCTAGATAATAAGGTAGTCCGCAGGCCCCATAGGAAATAAACTCCCCTTTTTCAAAAACTGTTATTTTAAATGATGGATTCTGCCTTTTAGCCTCCATCGCGGCTGATAAACCGGCAGCATTTCCACCAATTACTATAACTTCATACGACATATAAAACTCCTTATAAATAAATTAATTCTACTTCATAAACTCTATTCTTGTTTTTATTGAAAAATTCTGCTGCCATTCTTCTAATGAAGTATATTTTTCCTTTAATCTCATAAAAATTTTTTCTGAGAGTTCTTTTGAAACCTGATGATTTTCTACTGCTTTTTTTAAATAATCAAACTCCTGATAATTATTATTTTCAAAGCCGGCAACTATTCTCTGAAAAGCCATTTCAGTATATCTTTGAGCCTCATCATAATCTTCTTCAGTTCTTCTTGAGGCAATTTTATTATATTCTGACATTACGTTTCTTATGTCATAAACAAGCCATTCTGCAAGATTTCTTACAAAATCCGAAGAATCTATTTCCCAGAAGCTTCTAGAAGCCGGTGAAAAAGAAAGAAGGGCAACTCTATTTTTGTAATTATCTATTGCTACTCCCGCAGCTTCCACTTTAGAAGAACTTCCTCTCTGATTAGGTTCTTTGATTTCAAAAAGCACCTCGTTGTCTGACATTCCTCTATAATCAATAAAATCCAGGTCTCTCCCCGCGAGATTTACATAAAAATCATCTCTTATTCCCCAAGTTATAACATTTGACCAGTGAGTTGAAAAATTTACATTTCCAGTTTTATGTCCGCCAAAATCAGATTTAAAGAAATTTCTGAAAAAGAACTTATAATCTATCCATGCAGCATCATACATTAATCTTTCGCCCTCAATAAATAAACCTGTTTGATTGTCAGTTGTAATATACTGTTTAAGCATATCTTTCTGCTCATTTTTAAGTGTGGTAAAAGCATCTCCGCAAATCCAGAAAACAGCTTTATAATTATTTAATAAATCAATATCAACATTTTCTGAATCCATAACCTCATACTCAAACTGACTTAATCTGTCTGTATAATATTTCACATCATTCGGATACGCCCCGTCTGCTACAACAAGAATATTTCCCATAGGTGAAAAAATACAGAAAAGTAAAATCAAAAAAATAAAGTTCCTTTTTGAATTTCTCATTTTTAATCCCCCTTACAAAGTGTCGTTTAATAATTATAACGTATAATAAAGAGGAAATCTATTATTTTTTCCAAAGTATAACATTTTAATTCAAGGCGTCTTTAATATATTTGCTTAATTTATTTATCGCCACCCTTTCCTGTTCCATAGTATCCCGATTTCTAACTGTTACAGTATTATCTTCCAGAGAATCAAAGTCCACAGTAACACAAAATGGCGTTCCTATTTCGTCCTGTCTTCTATACCTTTTTCCAATACTGCCCACCTCATCATACTCTGCAGAAAAGTGTTTTACTGACTCATCAAATATTTTCTGAGCCAATTCTTTTAATGGCGGCTTTTTCATAAGCGGAAAAACTGCTAATTTTACCGGAGCAAGCTCAGAATCAAATTTAAGCACCACCCTTTTTTTACCGTCATGTTCTTCTTCATGATAAGCATCAATTAAAAATGCAAGAGTTGCCCTGTCGGCACCGGCAGAAGGCTCAATCACATGCGGCACAAACTTCTTATTTGTTTTAGGGTCTACGTAACTTAAATCTTTTCCAGAAAACTCTATATGCCTTTTTAAATCAAAGTCGGTTCTATTGGCAATACCTTCAAGCTCAGAAAAACCAAACGGGAACCTGTACTCTACATCTGCACAACTTAAAGCATAATGGGCAAGTTCATCCTTATCATGCTCTCTCAACTGAAGGTTTTCTTCTTTTATTCCAAGTTTTTTGTACCATTCATATCTCTGATTTGACCAGTAATCATAAAATTTTTCTGACTCCTCAGGATAACAGAAAAATTCAGCCTCCATCTGCTCAAATTCCCTTGTTCTAAAAGTAAAATTTCCAGGAGTAATTTCGTTTCTGAAAGATTTACCTATTTGAGCAATTCCAAAAGGAACTTTCTTTCTTGAGGTTGTTGCTATATTTTTAAAATTTACAAAAATTCCCTGTGCTGTTTCAGGTCTTAAAAAAGCTGTGCTTCCAGCGTCTTCAACTGGTCCCATAAAAGTTTTAAACATTAAGTTAAACTGTCTTGCCTCTGTTAACTCACCTTTACATGAAGGACATTCCTCGCCTTCTATATGATCCTGTCGATATCTCTGCTTACACTTCTTACAGTCAACAAGTGGATCAGAAAAATTATCAACATGTCCGGAAGCCTCCCACACTTTTGGGGACATTAATATTGAGCTATCCAGCCCAACCATATCTTTGCGTGTTAAAACCATGTCTTTCCACCAAGCCTGCTTAACATTGTTTTTTAATAGGACTCCGTATGGACCATAATCCCAGCAGGAAGTTAATCCGCCGTATATTTCACTTGACTGAAATATAAAGCCTCTTCTTTTTGCCAGTGAAACTATTGTATTCATATCATTTGCCGCCATTACTTTTCCTCCCGTAAAAACTTAGAAACAACTTCGTATTCTTTTTTTAACATATCAAACAACAATCTAAGCTTATATTTTTCTTTGTTGAAATTCAAAAAAATTTCATCCGAAATATTGCCAAGCTTATAAAATTTCATAGTATATGCCGAACCTTTTATTTTATGTGCCAGCTCTTTAATCTGCTCTATATTATCATTTAATATGCTTTTTTCCAATTGATTAATTTGTATTGGAAGCTCTTCCATCGCAAAAACTATCATTTCATTAAAAAGTTCTTTATCATTATCCAGCTCAGTTAAAAATTCATTTTTATCAAAGTGACTGTTTTTTATATTTTTATCTTGTTCCTCATTTTGTTTAAAGGATAAACCTGAAAGATATTTTGATATAATATAATTCAACCTTTTAACTGAAATTGGTTTGGTCAGAAAATCATCCATACCAGCCTGGAGACATTCTTCTTTTTCTTCCTTTAGAGCCCCGGCCGTAAGTGCTATAATGGTAGTTTTCAATGTTTTATTTTTTTTTTCATATTCTCTTATTTTTCTGGCAGCCTCCCGGCCGTCCATTTGCGGAAGCTGTATATCCATAAAAACAATATCAGGGTGATTTTTTATATAATTATTTAAGGCTTTCACCCCGTTATAAGCTTCTATAATTTCTGCTTCAGGAAGAATTTTTTTTATCAGCCTTCTGATAAGGTTCATATTCATAAGCACATCTTCAACTAAAAGCACCTTTAATTTATTATAATAAACTTTTTTATCTGTTTTTACCTGTTTCAGTTCAAAGCTATCTTCAAGAAAAAGTTTTTGAAGAAAGCGAATATCATTTTTGCTTAACACCTTATTATTAAGAGGTGTTTTTTTGAATTTAAACTTAAAACTGCTACCCTTTTTGTATTCACTTTCTACCCAGATTTCTCCTTTCATTTTTTGAATTATTTTTTGGGAAATAACAAGTCCTAATCCAGTTCCACCAAAATTTCTTGTAGTAGAAGTATCTGCCTGACTGAATTTTTTAAAAAGTTTTGATATATTTTCCTTTTTTATGCCAATTCCTGTATCACAGACCGCAAATAAAAACTCATTATTTTTCTTATTAAAATTTATTTTCAAAGTTATTTCGCCCTCTTTTGTAAATTTAACTGCGTTTGTAAGCAGATTAATTAAAACCTGCTTAAGCCTGTTTATATCAATCATTATAAACTTTGGAACAAATTCATCTATTTCTAACTTTAGATTAATCCCTTTTTCATGTATTTTGAATTTAATAATATTAACTATATCTTTTAATAACTCTATAACATTTAAGCGGGTTTCTTCTAGCTCCAGATGGCCGGCCTCAATTTTAGAAAAATCAAGTATATCATTTATAAGCTCTAAAAGAAATGAAGCTGAAGTTTTCACATTATTTAAAAACTGTTTCTGCTCAAAATCTACCTCAGTATCATATAAAAGCTCAGTAAAACCAATAACAGAGTTTAAAGGAGTTCTGATTTCATGACTCATATTTGCAAGAAAGTCCGACTTGGCAACATTTGCTACTTCCGCCTGTTTTTTAGCAAGTAATAAATCTTTTTCTATTTTATATTTTTTTAAAGCGTCTGAAACAATATTGGCAAAAACTTTCATTTTTTCAATTTCACTTTCTTCCCACGATCTTCTAAATTTTACATTATCAAAACCAAAAACTCCCATTAATTTTTTTCTGCTGTATATTGGAATTACCAGAAGCGATTTAATACTCTGACTTTTAAATTCTTTTTTCTCAGAAGAAGCTTCAGCAGGCATTTTTTCAACATCATTTACAAACACTGTTTCATTCTCAAGAATTTTTTTATGCCACCATTTAAAATCTTTTATATTAAATTTCTGCATTCTATCAATCATTGGCTCAACACCATCATTTACCCATTCGTGAGAATTTGAAAAAATATGTTCATCATTTTCAAACTGAAGAAGATAACAACGGTCTACTTTAAAAAATTCCCCGCATACTTTAAGCATTCTATTAATTTTTTCATGGATATTATCAAAGTTAATATTTATAAAATCAGAAGAAATATCTGCAATTAACTTTAAAAATTTATTCTGATAATTAATCAGTCTTTCATGATTTTTATTTTCTGTAATATCAATAACAATTCCATTTATTAAAACAGGCTGTCCATTTTCGTCAAACTCAGAACCAATCCCAATATCATGAAACCATCTGTAACCGCCATCAACATGCTTTATTCTATAATCAACAATATAAGATGCTTTTACTCCCGAAATATAATCTCTCATTGCCTTCATTGCTTTTTCATAATCTTCTGGATGAAGTAAATCTGTAAAATTAGTAAAATTAGTAAAATCCTCAGACTTTCTTCCAATCATATCTGTTTTATTTTTATTAAAAATCACACTTCCATCTTTTAAGTTCACCTGCCACCAGGCCATATTGCCATAAAGCATTGTTGATTCAAGTCGCGCCTTATATTCGGAAAGGTCTCTTGACTGTTCAATTAATTTATTGTTCAAATCATTCTGTGCTTTTTCATATTCTTTTTCAACTGTTACATCTATAAAGGCACTTCTTATATATTTTTTTTTATTTTCTTCAAAAGTGTTACTTTCAACTTTAAATAAAACTGTTTTATTCTCTAATTTCATTTTTATAACACAGGAGGAGGCTCTGGAATTTTTTATAAGCGAACGAGTATGAAAATAAAAGCAATCCTGACTTTCGGGATGTATAAAATCTGTTATAACTTTCTTAATAATATCATGGTTTTTAAAAAAATTATTAAAATAATTGTTAGTAGATATTATTTTAAGCTCAAAATCATATATTACATAACCTATAGGAGCATATTCATATAATTCTTTGAAATGGGATTTTGAAAGTTCCAGCTCATCCCTTACCCGCATTAACTCTTCGTTTTGAACTTCCAGCTCCTTATGATAAATATTAACTTCTTCAATTAACTCTTCAATAGTTCTATCAGATAGTTTATTATTGTCGTTGCCCTTGCTTAATGCTTTTTTTATTTTATTTTTTAAATCATTTTTTTTCTTCATATTTTAAAACCCGCAGAGTAAAAACAACTCCTTTTAATATATTATTACTACCCAAAATAGGTTTGCCAGACATATTCAGCAGTCTTTTTTCAGTGTCCGATTCAATATAATGTTTAAAATCATAAAGTTCCTTTTTTGTATTTTTAATAATTGCAAAAGGAAGCTCATCTGGGTTGAGCTTTTTACCATTAATATCAGTTATTTTCCATTCTTTTGAACAGTATTTTCTTTTTAGAACTTTTTCTTTTTCTAATCCCAGAACTCTTTCACCCTCCCTGTTTGAGTAAATTATTTCTCCGTTTATATCAACCATAACTTGGGCAACAGGACTATTCTGAAGAATATCCTCAAATATAACTTTATGCTCTTTAAGTTCTTTTTGAACTTTCTTTAAGGCAGAAATATCTACAAAAGTTAATAAAATTCCATCTACTGCATTAACATGAGTTCTATAAGGGCGTATTCTTAAAAAATAAGTTCTTTCATTTCTCAGTTTTATTTCTCTATCAACAGGCTGAAGGGTTTCTACAACTTTAGAAACATCTTCCAGTATGAGTTCATTTTTTTCCTTATCATCAAGGATAATAATATGAGAAAAAGGTCTTCCAATATCAGTTTGGAGAATATTTGTAATATCAGAAATAACTGGAGTTATTTTCCTTATACACATACTTTTATCCAAATAAACAGCCCCAACTTCTGTGTTTTTTATTAAATTATCCATATCATTATTAAGATTTTTGAGCTCTTCTATTTTCTGCTGATATTCATTGTTTACAGTATAAAGCTCTTCGTTAACAGACTGTAATTCCTCGTTTGTGCTCTGCAGTTCCTCATTTGAGGCAACAAGCTCCTCGTTACTTGATTGAAGTTCCTCGTTTGAGGTTTCCAGTTCTTCAACAGTTGATTGTAAACTTTCTTTTGTTCTCTGTAGCTCTTTTTCAAGCTCAACCATATCTGCAATATAATCTTTATCAATTTCTAAAGAATTTTTATTTTTTAAGTTTTTTTCTACTGAGTTTACTTTTTCTTTTTTAAAGCTTATTAAATAAAACGTATTATGCTCAAAATCCAATTCTCTGCCCTCAATTGTAATTTTAAAATCTTTAAATTTATCAATTGAAATTAAAGACTCAAATATTGTTTTTTTCTTTCCCTTTTTTAATTTTCTAAGTATTGTAGAAATAAAAAGAGAGAGTTCTCTTGGTAAATTTTTAAAAAAGTTCTGAGAAAAATTTCCCGGCTGAGGTTTTAAAAAATCACTTACATCATTTATTATGTTTAAAATATTATCATTTTCATCTAAAACAACAGAGGGCGGAACCATTTTATTTAAAATTCGACTGTATAACTTATCATAGTTAAATTTATCTTTAAAATAAAGATTATTATTTATATTTTGGGGATTTAATGCTGTTTTTTTACTTTTAACGAGAAGATTACCAGCTATTTCAGGTTTAAACCCGGGGTTCATCCTGTAAATTTTCGCCTTTTTATCTATGCATTTAAACCATTTTTCCATTTCCCCCAGCGATTCACTACTGCCTAAAAACAGAACTCCCGCTGGTTTCAGAGAATAATAAAACATTGAAAGCATTCTTTTTTGCACCTCAGGTTTAAAATATATAAATAAATTCCTGCAGACAAGAATATCCAGCCTAGAGAAAGGTGAATCCTTTAAAATATTATGACATGCAAAAACAATTTTTTTTCTTATTATATCATTTGCCTGAAATCCCCATTCTTTTCTTGTAAAATACTTTGAAACAAGCACAGGGTCGATATCAGATATTACACTTTCAGGATAAACACCTTCAGAGGCTCTGGAAACAGCATTTTTATCCACATCTGTTGCAAAAATTTTAACCTCACATTCCAACTTATTCTGCTCTAAAAATTCATTTATTAAAATAGCAAGTGAGTAAACTTCTTCACCAGTGGAACAGCCAGCAGACCAAATTCTTATTGATTTATTTTCAATCAGTTTGGGTAATACTTTATCTTTAAGCTGCATAAATGAATCAGAATCTCTGAAAAAGCGTGTTACACCAATTAATAATTCTCTATATAAAACCTGTTTTTCATTATCTGATTTAACTAAAAAATTAAAATAATCCTCAAGCTTCTGAAATCCATTTATTGTAACTCTGCGCTCAAGTCTTCTAATGATTGTATTTTTTTTATATAATGAAAAATCCAGTCCGGAGTATTCTCTTAAAATCATAATAATTTTTGATATAGTATCAAGACTTTTCTGCTTATCTTTAATAAGATTATCCTTCTTATTTATAAAGGGATGTTTAATATAGTTAATAAGGGCCTCTGCCATTTCAGAAGATGGCAGAACAAAATCAACTAGTCCTGTTGCAATAGAGTTTCTAGGCATACCGTCGAACTTTGCACTATTAAGGTCCTGCACCATAACAATTCCGCCCACCTCTTTTATTGCACGGCCACCTAAAGTTCCATCACTTCCAGTTCCAGAAAGAATAACTCCAATTGAGTTTTTGCCTTTTTCTGCTGCCAGTGAACGGAAAAATATATCAATCGGGAAATTCAGACCTTTTCTCTCACCATGTTTCTGGAGAAAAAGTTTATTTTTAAATATATATATATTATTTTTAGGAGGAATAAGATAAATATTATTAGGTAAAATAGACATACCGTCTTCGGCAATTTGAATCTTCAGTTTTGTAATGCGCCCAAGAAGCTCATCCATAACACTTTTATAATCGGGAGACAAATGTTGAACAACCACAAAAGACATTTTAGTATTTAAAGGCATATTTTTAAAAAAACTCTGCAGAGCCTCCAAACCACCAGCAGAAGCACCAACACCTACTACTATAACATCTTCTTTTTTGTTAAAGTCATTGTTTTTCTTCATTTTATTATATTATCAAATTTTTTAAAATTAAAAAAATTTTTTCAGAGTGTCTCTGGATTGTTTATAACCAATTTCAGCATAATCCTTATATTTCCAGTAATCAAACATATTTCCGGTTTTAAAATTATACTCAACTAAAATATCGGCCTTTTTTGACTCATATCTAGCACGAATATACTGCTTAATAAGTTTTTTTCGAAAACAAAAACTCAGAGGAACAGGCATATAATAAACATTTGAGGCTATTTTTATATATCTGCCAGACAGAAGGTCTACTGGAACTATTGTGCTGTAACCACCATCATACAGGCCATATTTTACAGGAAGAAAACCCGGCAGAGTTGCCGAGGCAATAATTGCGTCCACAATTAAATCATTTTCTGTAAAAACAACTTTATGATTATAATAATCGGTAGCAATAACCTTAAAATCAAAAGGAGCATCTTTGACTTTCAATGTACCAATTTTACTTAAAAGGAATTTTCTTAACTTTCTTTCAGAAAAAACAGATTTCTTAAAAAGGTTGAAATTAAGCAGATAAGCAATTGATTTCAGCTCAATAGAACATATTAATTCATAAACTTCTTTTCCGGTATAACCAGCGGCAAAAAAGCCACCAATCAATGCTCCCATTGAACATGCTGATACTTCTTTTACGTTAAGATTAAGCTCAGAAAGTGCTCTTAAAAAACCTGCATTTGCAAAGCCATAAGCGCTTCCGCCGCCAAGAGTTATTGAAACATTATTCTCTGATTTCATAATTAAATTTTAACTCTGATTTCATTTTTTCAAAATCAATTTTTTTTATTTTTTTTGCCCAGTAACCTTTAGACGGATTATATTTAAAGCCAAGTTTTTTAGCCCGACCAGCTTCAGCACCTTCAAGCCTGGCGACAATTTTTATTTTAGCCTTTTTAGAGTTTTCAATAACCTCTTTTATATTATAATTTGTAAGTATTTTCATCATGGAAAACACATCAAATACAGCCCTGTGACCACCGCCAATAATACCATGGAATCCAGAAAGATAGGTTAAATTTTTATATTTACAGACTTTTGGATAATTTACATCTTTTAAAGTGTCAATGCAGGGTCTTTGTGGAAAATCTATATCAAAATTTTTACACTCTTTTAATAAAATTTTATTATCAAAATCTCTAATATTATGACCCACAATAAAATCTGATTTTTTGGCCATAGAAGAAATTTTTTTTAAAACAGGCTTAATTGAATGACCATGTTTTTTAAGCATAGACATTGATATACCAGTTAGTTCAGTTATAAATCCGTTCACTTTTATTCTTTTATCATAAGGCTTTATGAGCGAACTTATTATTTCAACTGGAACTTTTGTCTCCCAGTCATAAAGTGCTGCTCCCGCCTCAATTATAAAGGTTTTTTCATAATTGTTTTCAGAAGAACATAAAGTTGTTTCAAAATCTATTCCAAGTAAAAGCAAGTTTAATCCTCAATTCATATATTTTAAAATAAAAATATCATATTTTTAAAAAACTGTCTATGTTTAAAGGCAGATTTAAACTTACTCCCATTCTATAGTCCCGGGAGGCTTTGAGGTAATATCATAAACCACCCTGTTTATTCCATTTACTTCTGAAACAATTCTGGAGCTTATTTTACCAAGAATTTCATGAGGCAGTTTAATAAAATCAGCAGTCATACCATCAATACTATCAACCATTCTAAGGGCCAGAACATGTTCATATGTTCTTTTATCCCCCATAACTCCAACTGTTTTCAAAGGGGTTAAAACAGCCAGTGCTTGCCATATTTTATTGTACCACCCAGCCTTTTTAATTTCTTCGGTCATTATAAAATCAGCCTCTTTTAAAATTTCTAATTTTTTTCTTGTTATGTCCCCGATAACCCTTACAGCTAGTCCAGGTCCGGGAAAGGGATGCCTCTCTATAATTCCGGGTGAAAGCCCTAGTTTTTTACCAATTTCTCTTACCTCGTCTTTAAAAAGAGTTCTGAAGGGTTCAATTAATTTAAAGTTCATCTTCCGGGGTAATCCTCCCACATTATGATGAGATTTTATAACATGTGAAGGTCCCTTATATGAAACAGACTCTATAACATCTGGATATAATGTACCCTGAGCAAGAAACTGCGCATTGATTTTTTTTGCCTCTTTTTCAAAAACTTCAATAAATGTTTTGCCAATTATTTTTCTCTTTTTTTCTGGATCGCTTATTCCCTCAAGTCGC